>DATHWI010000109.1 GCA_035460805.1 Verrucomicrobiia bacterium
AGGTGCTACTACATTCATCCATGGTTTAGTGGTGTGCACGTCCCAAGTGTATGTGGCGATTGTAGTGCCGTTGTTTTCACTAAATTCCCACGTGCCGGTGCCGTCCAAGTCTCCTTTTGAATCGGCAATGAGGTACTTGCCAATCTGTACCTCTCTAATAGTGAGGACGAAAGAGATGGAATAAGGTAGCCAACTCCTCCAACGGGTCTTCACCTGGCTCCCTACACCGCCCGAGGCAATGTTCTGTGCCGAAAGAATGGAAGCCTCTTCAACCCCTTTCCACCACGTTGGCCACGCTTCTATGTGGATGAGATGAAGCCACACCTCTTCCAGTGGGGCGTCAACATGCCAGGTGGTTACGAAGGTGTAGCGAGGGCTTTTCATGTGCTCAACCATACCATGAAACAGGCTGTTTTGCTTGACGGATCAGGGTAGCTTTTGTATCCATAAGAGACTATGTTTTCACCCACCCACTACCTTGCCTTAGTTCAAAGCAGGGCGTACCGCGCCCTTCGTCAGAAGGTCTCGATAGCCCTAGATTCTTTCAATGTCAGTATGGGTGAATGGACACTCTTGGGTCAGCTTAATGAAACCAAGGGCCTACGGTTATCTGAAGTGGCAAGTACCCTGGGGGTAGAAGCGCCCTTGGTTACTAATGCGGTGAAGGCGCTGCATGCCAAGGGGTTTGTAGCCTTGGAGGTAGATAGTCGCGATACCCGTGCCAAGCTTCTCACACTTACTAAGCAGGGTGAGAAGATGCTTCGGCCTATAGAAGAGGCTGTCCGTGCCGCATTACAGCCCCTTCTTAAGGGGGTGAGTGCCAAAGAGAATCAGATCTATTTCAAGGTCCTTCAACGAATCGTGCAGAATAGCTCAGGCCTGTAGGTAACAAAAAAGAACCCCTTACGGGGTTCTTTTTCTAAAGCCCTTAGGCTTCTGGCTGCTGCTCTACAGGAGCGTCGCCGCCTTGGTTCCAGTCGTCACGACGAGGGCGGAAACCGCCTCCGTTGCCACCACCGTTACCGCCGCGGAAACCGCCACGGTCACCACCACCGTTACCGCCGCGGAAACCTCCGCGATCGCCACCACCACGGTTTCCACCGCCTGGTTGCTCGGCACGAGGCTGGGCCTCGTTTACGGTAAGTGAACGACCACCAAAGTCAGTACCGTGGAACCGCTCGATAGCGGCGCGGGCTGCGTCATCTGGCATTTCAATAAAACCAAACCCACGAGGGCGGTTAAACTGACGGTCAAAAGGAAGGTGGATGTCAATGACTTCACCAACCTCGGAGAAAAGCTGTGTCAGCTCTTCTTTAGTAGTTTCGTAGGGAAAACCCCCAACGTAAAGGCGCATAGGCTCCTCTTTGAACGCGCGACGCTGCGTTTAGAATGAATACTTATAGAAACGTGAGTGGATGGGGCGCGAAGCATCCGCTCGTTAACCGCTGCGTCGCTGCAAACAGGAGAAACGAGCCAAACCAGTCACGCAGGCAGCATAGCACATATTGTCTAAAAAGAAAGCCCCCTTGTATGTAAAGTGGATAATTCCCTCAAGAATCACTACAGTTAGTACATGAACACAGAGGCGTATAACGGCATAGGGAGTGAGGCAGTCATCAAGGCTACGGGTAAAGATTGGGCCGGATGGTTTAGTATCCTTGATGCGTGGCAGGCGACCCAGCATTCCCACAAAGAAATAGCTGAGTACCTTCATGCTGAACAGGGCGTGGCACATTGGTGGTGCCAAATGGTGACGGTTGGGTATGAACAAGCGCGCGGCCTCCGCATTAGGAATCAGACGGCAGATGGTTTCGAGGTTAGCGTGACAAAAGTCTTACCATTTACTGTAGGGGAGCTCTATTCTGCCTGGATGGAGGGCAACCGTGATAAGTGGCTGGATATTCCCATTACCATTACAACTGCAAATGAGTCTAAGTCGGTCCGAGCCAAGCTTGAGGACGGCAGCCGGATTGCTATCGGGTTTTACCCTAAAAAGACAGGTGCCCAAATAGCCTTGGGCCACGAGAAGATGAGGGAAGAAGCGGATATCGAAAAATGGCGAGGTATTTGGAAAGAGTCCATCGGCAAGATGGCCTCGTACTTAGAAAAGTAAAGAGACCCTTGCGGGTCTCTTTTTTTAATCGTCTTTTTTCTTTTCTATGTTCCACCTGCCAGAGTGGTCATCTTTCACGATATGGGAGTCATCCACAAAGTGCGACATGGCGTAGCTTAGGTTGCCATGCACTTTCTTGCCAGGGTTGAAAATGGCGTGTGGGTCGAAAATACCCTTAACCTTCACAAAGAGGTTGTAGATGTCATGACCGTACATATCCAAGAGGAATGGCGTACGGATAAGGCCGTCATTATGCTCCCCGGTAATTGAACCCTTGTACTTCATGACGAGTGCGTACACTTCGCGGGAAAGCTTAGGGATGATCTTCTTGGTCTCTGGGTCGGACAGGTCCATGAGGGGGATGATATGGAAGTTCGCATTCCCAATGTGCCCTGCAACGGTGTAGGTCAGGTTGTACTGACTCATGATCTCGTTAAGCTCAGGGATGTACTTTGGCAAAAGTTCAGGCCGGACAACGGTATCATCAATGAACGGTGCAGTGTGGACCCCTTTGACGT
>DATHWI010000110.1 GCA_035460805.1 Verrucomicrobiia bacterium
CAAGCAGTGGTGCAATTTCCTCAGGAGATTTTACTTTCTTGAGCGACTGCAAATAGAGGCGGGCACGGGAGTACTCGTGGGCCGTAAACAAGCTGATGGCCGCATTCATGTTCCCTACATACTTTTTTGACCATTCTGCCAAATCGGGAGGCAAGACAAGGGAAGAAAGGAAAGGATACTGCGCGGTATACTTCTTCACCACTGACCGGCTGTTGTACTGCGTGAAGAGCACTATGATCTCGAACTGGTCAGGCTCGGATATATCCTCAACAAAATCTTCGCAGTTGGCATCGGAGAAGTAACGGCTTTTCCTTTGGAAGAGCGAGTGAATAAACGTTCCAGCGGCAGAGTAGGTTACAAGGGCGTTATCCTCAGGAAGATGTGCGGCATAGGAAAGGACATCCTCCTCTGCGGGGGAAGTGGCAAGCCACTGACAGATGTCGGATTCCAGGCTGAGGCGTGCGTCGTCGGTAAGATTCATCGTACTTCCTCTTCAGTTGTAGGCATTCCTCCACCCTGGGCTTGGCTTTCGGCGCTTTCGTGAGCACCAACTACGCCAGACTTGAAGTTCCTGTCTGGGCTTACCGTACGAAGGTTAAGCTCTTTATAGAGCCTTCCCGTCCGGAAAGCTGAGGATGCTTCCTTGATGCCTTTGGGAGAAAGTTTGGGATCCTTCAGAACTTCCAGGTAATCTGATACCTCTTTCTGAAAAGTTGCATGCTCTGGATGTAACCTTGCCTCATCAGTTTTCAATATCTCATCAAGGCTCGTCAGGGCTTCTTTGGCAGATCCCCTCTTTTCAATGTTGGTAGCATTTACGGCAATCTTACCAAGCCCAGCCATTCTGGCCGTGTAATCGCTAATGTCGGAGGCCCTGATTTCTTCATACCCGCCAAATTTATCGAGCGCGGTTGAATCTAGCTTACGAAGAATTTTTCCCGCATCGTTAATTTCACTCGTTCGGAAGAACTTCACTTCATCTACATCCTTCTTTCCATTCTCTTCGGCAGCAGACTTGATCTCGCCGATGATGTGCTTAGTCCCCGCCTTATACATGCCCTTGTACTGCAACTGGAATCCCAAGACCTCTTTTTTCAACGCTTCGTTGCCCGCCAGTGCCTTGTGCGGCTTCAGCGCGATAAGGTCCCCAACCGTTTCAATTGAAGGATCGCCTATGGACCTCTGATATGCAGCTACCTTGTCTACCACACTGCTACCCTCTGCAATATGCATCTGAAGGTTACGGTACGCAGCCTCACCCTTGGCGTCGCTCTTGGCTTTTTCTGCATCCTTTTCGTTGGCCTCGGCTTCAAACTCTTCACGCGCACGTTCTACGCCCTTAGGGCCAAAGTAGTAGGCCTTTGCCAGGGAGTTAGCCCCCTCGTTTTTCAGACGGCGGCCGTGCTCCTTAGTATCCTTGATTACACCGTCCCGGCTCTTGTAGCTAACAGGATCCACAAGGCCTGTATGAACTAAGTGCTTATCTACCCCTGCCTGAACGTTTTTACCAAAGTCACTATCCCTGACTTTTTCGTATGCACCCGGAAGGAGGGAGAGTCCCCCAGTTGCTACGGCACGGACAATTTTTCCATTCCTGCTATCAAGCGCCTCACCCAAACCACTCAAGAACTTGCTGTCTGAGTTTTTCCATTTGGAGATAAGGCCTTCTTTCCCATCCACCAACTCCTTAATGGCACGGCCTTCCACAGCCGCCTCAATACCAGCAATTTTATCCTTCATCTGCTGGGTCTTCAGCTCAGACTTCTTCTGCATCACGTTGATGCTGTCACCCCCCAGCTTCCTGGCGACATTGTTTTGAATGATAGGCCCACTGTCCAACATCTTATCGCGGGTAGCGTAGTTTGCGGCTATCTGTTTCACGGCACGCGTACCTGCGCCGTATGGGGTGTAGCGCATACCCACCGTACGACCAATTTCGTTCCACTTGCTCAAGTACTGTTTTGCCTCACCCGCCATGCTGAACGGCGTCTTCATGGCCAGGTAAATCATGGCAATACCAAAGGCATAGTTGATGACGTAAGCAAACGGCCCAGAGCCCTTAGGTTCAACCGCACCAAGCCACATAAAGCCAAGCCAGAGCCAGAAGAACGCAACCACTGGCATGAAGGTCCAGCTGACAATGAGGGCGAACCATCGTTTCCATACAAACCCTAACGGAGGGAAGTACAGGCCAATGAAGGCAATAGGGGCAATAGGCATGACCGCGTAGAAAATGACGGACCTGATGGCAAACTGGAACCCTAGTATGAGGATCATTATTCCCGCAGCCAAAATGAAGAGGTTCATTACCATCTGCTGGAACACCAAGCCCATGTTTGGCCCTGTGGAATCAGTCGTGAATGTACCGCCCGGTTTTACTACCAACCCAAACTGCTCAATTTGCTCTAGCAGCATCTTAGGACCGCCAACGTCATCGCCTTTTTCATTTTTACTCACCGTATCGGGTGCTATCAGGCCCGAGGCGGCATATCCCGCCACCTCCAACATGGCACGCACCACAAAGAAACTGGCATTAGCAAGTATCAGCCCTAAGACAAGGCCTGGGACAAGTTTCTTGAACGAGTACGCATTGACCTGGATCTGGAGGATATTTGCCAGGGCGATGAGAATGAAGACGATGAGCACCAGCATGTTCATCATGTTGAGGACACGGTCGTATGCGGCGCGTGCCACCTTCCCCATGTTGTCATCCACAATGTTCTTTTCCACCCGGCCATCGAAGGCAGTATTTTTCAGGCTTCCAAAAAGTAACTTGCTATCGTCAGATGTCAGGCTGCTATTAATGGGGATACCTGCCGTAG
>DATHWI010000111.1 GCA_035460805.1 Verrucomicrobiia bacterium
AAAGGAGCTTGTCCCCACGGACAATCATCAAACCAACCCCCACCATTGGCTTACGTTGTTCCATTTACTCTTCAGGCGCCTCTTCAGTTTCTATGGGCATCTCAATGGCAGTATGCTCCCCTTCAAGCGTGCTTTCACCCTGGCTTTCCTCTAAGACAGCAGCGCTGGACACGTGGTCCCCTGGCTTCAGGCGCATGAGGGTTACACCCTGTGTGACGCGGCCTAGTACTTTGACGGACTTAACAGCGGTTTTCAGCACTACGCCATGGGATGACATCATCATGAGTTCACCCTTGTCGTTACTTAGGATGGCGGCAAACACCACTTCACCAACCTTAGGCGTAACAGCAGCGGCCTTAATTCCAATACCGCCACGGTGCTGGACATCAAAGTGAGTAAGCGGCGAGCGCTTGCCAAAGCCGTTCTCAAACACCACCATCATCTGATCAGTTTCACGCTGTGTCTCCGCAAAGACTTCCATTGCCACCACCTTGTCATCAGGACGAAGTTTCATACCACGAACACCGGAAGCAGAGCGGCCAGTAGGGCGAATCTCTTCTTCCTTAAAGAGGACAGTCTGCGCACGGGCCGAGGTCATCATTACCAAGTCTTTGCCAACTGATGGGCGAACCCAGTGCAGCTTGTTTCCAGGCGCCAGATTGATAGCGATGATACCGTTCTTGCGGACATTGGAGTACGCGGCAATCTCGGTCTTCTTCACGGTCCCATCAACGGTACCCATAATGAAGTACCCCTTACGCTCTGCATCCTTCGGCAGTGCCAGCATGGCGGTAACCTTCTCGTTCTGACCAATCTGAATGATGTTCACAATAGACTGACCCTTGGCCTGCCTACTGGCATTTGGGATTTCATATACCGCGGTACGGTAAAGCTTCCCTTGGTCAGTAAAGAAGTAGATGACGTCGTGAGTCTTTGCGGCAAGCAAGAACTGCACTTCGTCTTCTTCTTTGGTTCCCATACCTGTTACACCCTTGCCGCCACGTCCCTGTGCACGGTATGTGTCACGCTGGACGCGCTTAATGTAGTTGGTCTTAGTGAGGGTAATGAGCACCTCTTCGTTTGGAATGAGGTCTTCTGTCGTGAAGCCATGAATATCTGCCTGGATGATCTTGGTGCGCCGAGGCTTGGCATACTGATCTTTAATGCCAATGGTTTCTTCACGAATCACGGCGAGAATTTTCTCCTCGTGTGCGAGCAAGTCTTCTAGGAAGGCAATGAACTTCATCTTCTCATCGTACTCATCCTGCAAACGTTGACGCTCAAGACCTACCAAGCTCGAGAGACGCATGTCTAGAATGGCGTTGGTCTGGACCTCAGACAGCTTAAACTTCTTCATCAAGGCCTCAGCAGCAGCAGGCCTATTCTTGGAGGCACGAATAATTCGGACAACCTCGTCGATATTATCGAGTGCAATAAGCAATCCCTCTAAGATGTGGGCACGCTCCTTAGCCTTTGCTAAGTCGTATTCTGCACGACGCCTGACAACTACCTGGCGGTGCTTAATGAACTCTTGCAGCACTTCCTTAAGGGTAAGAATGCGAGGCTCTACCTCATTCACGAGGGCAATCATATTTACGTGATATGCCGTCTGAAGGGAAGTAAGTTCGTAAAGACGATTGAGTACCTTTTTAGGGTAGCTATTAGCGCGGAGTTCAATGACTACGCGGATCCCTTCACGGCT
>DATHWI010000112.1 GCA_035460805.1 Verrucomicrobiia bacterium
GCCAATGCACGAAATGGTTTGCTGGCACGCGCAATGGCACCCTTGGTATCAGCAAAGCAGAGTGGAAAGGGGGCACCCTCTATTAGTGGGAGGACGGCGGGGAGTGAAGCATTGGGCCGGCCTGCCACAGCCCGGGCTGCATGGTCCAGCTCTTTTTCCAGCCGGTACATTTGGGAGCGTTGCCACACTACAACGAAAAATAGGAGCAATACTGCTGCTCCGCTAAAAAGGAAATAAAGTAGTAGCGATTGCCCCTCCATAACTAACTTTAGTGTACCACACGCGCTTGCTTCACCACCTTCCCTATGCGAAACTGGTGATACCAGCTTTAAGGCCCAGCCAAACCATGAAAAAGATCCTCGTAGTTGAAGATGAACAGATGCTTGCCAAGATCATTGGCATGAAGCTTGAAGAGGAACAATACGAGGTGGCCCACGCATACGATGGTGAAGAGGCATACAAGCTTCTCACTGGCGGTGAGAACCTGCCAGACCTTGTGCTCCTAGACGTTCTGCTCCCTAAGATGAGCGGTTTTGATGTTTTGGAGAAGCTCCGCGCTGAGGGCAAGGCACTTCCTAAGATTATCGTATTCTCCAACTTTGCTCAGAAAGCAGACGTTGAGCGCGCACGTTCACTTGGTGCCGTGGATTACATTGTGAAAGCCGCTTTCTCACCAGCTGAGATCCTTGGCAAGATCAAAACTATCCTAGAGGAAAGCGAGGCGGCACCAGCAGCGCCGGCTGCCGGTGAAGGCCAGGCAGGGTCCAGCGCCTACCAAAGCTTCGAGTCTCTCGAAGACGTTATGCCAATGTCAGAAGTGCTGCATCCTGATAACCAGACGAATAACCCATAGGCTTGAGCGGCGACCCCGCAAAGGAGAGGGAGAGTGTACCCCACGCTGTCGCAACAGGCTTGGAAGCCAAAAACGAGTGTCAAAGTACGGTTTGCCTTAGCGCAAGGTGTCTTTATTGCGCTCATTATTTCGTTGCTGGCCATTACTCTGTACTTCCCGGTTAAGCAGCGCCTCGTCCGGATTACTGATAACTCCTACAAGATCCTCGTGAACAACGTGGCCTCTAGTGTGTTTGCCCCTTATTTTGCCGGCAACAACAAAGAGGTTATAAACGCCGTTCGCCGAGTAGAGGGCCAGCAGGGAGTGAAGTATGTGATGGTTGTTGATAAGGAAAACAATGTCTACTACGACAGCGTGACAGGGGACCCGTCCCTTCAGGGGAAGAAATTCAGCGACGAGCTGACAGGAAAAGTTACTAAGGGTGACACTGCTGTGGGGAAGGTGGAGCGGGATGGCGCAGTGTACTACAACTACGTTGCTCCCTTCATTAGTGGGAACGAGGTTTCGTATACCATCCGTATCGGTGTGGATGTCCAAGTTATTGACGGTGAATTTAACCGCTTGTCCAGGTTGTTCATCTACTTGGGTGTGGCAGGTATCCTCCTTGGTATCCTCGCGTCGTACATCCTCGCCTCGCGGATGACCCGGCCTATCGTGGCGCTTACGGAGTCTGCCTTGGCGATCCGCGCCGGTAACCTTAATGCCTATCCGAACATCACCACGAATGATGAACTGGAGCAGCTGTCGCACGAGTTCCAGCGCATGGTAGAAAAGCTGAAACAATTCTATTTCCAGGAATACAACCAAAAAAAGCAGGCTGTAGATGCCAAGAAACGACTGGAAGAGGTAAACACCCGCCTGAAAGAACTCGACCGGCAGAAAACAGACTTCTTGAATGCGGCCTCCCACCAGTTGCGCACCCCGCTTTCAGTCATCCACTGGTCACTATCTTTGATTGTGGAAGAAGCTGAGAAGCTGCACATTCCTGAGCAGGAACGAGAGCTGCTTACTGAGTCGCTCAAGAGTACCAAGCGCATGGTTGACTTGGTCAACGACCTCCTTGACCTCTCCCGCATGGAGCAGGGAAGAAAGGAGCTTTCTTGGGAAAAGGCCAACTTCAGCCAAGTTTGTGACGAGCTAGTGAGGGCACTCCAACCCCTTGCAGCAAATAAGAGCCTGCAACTTACCTATGAACGCTGCAATGACATTCCCGATTCCTTCTTAGACCCCAAGGCTTTCTACCAGGTGGTGAACAACTTTGTAGACAATGCTATCAAATACACTAAGGAAGGTTACGTTAAGCTGAATTGTGAGCTTGTGTCACCAGATCGTGCCGAGATCCGCATTACAGACAGTGGAATTGGTATGACGGACGAGGAGCGGACCCGCCTCTTTACCAGGTTCAGCCGTGGCGAGGAAGCATCAAAAATGTTTGCCAATGGTTCCGGACTTGGCATGTTCGTGGCACATGAAATACTGCGCCAGCATGGCGGCGAAGTAAGTGTCCAATCTGAAAAAGGCAAGGGCACCACCTTCACGTTAAGCGTCCCGCTTTACCAAGAAATACCTAAGGCGCCTGAGCCAAAAGACCAGCCGCTTTTGGAGGATAAAAACCAGCAGGCCGATATCGCCCGCATACCTGAAAAGAAAATTGATGAGGTTGCCAGCACCCCTCCGGTGTCAGATACTAAAGAGGTAAAAGTGCCTGAGCATAAGCCTGAAAAGAAGGCGAAGGACCACAAGAAGGGGAATGCCTAACCAACAACCAGAACCTATACAAGAAGAAAGCCTTGTTCCTTCCCCTGAGGACCAGGGTTCTCTTTCTGTGTCGGCGGAAACTGACGCGGAGGCTCTCCTTAACTTTCAGCGTGACGGGGAGCAGGAAAGCATGGATCCTCTCATGCAGGCCATCCAGCAGGAGCTGGGCCAGCAGTTGGCGCCAACTGGCGGGATACCATCTGAGGAAATGCTCAACCCCTATACGGACGACGAGGTCTTCCGTGCAGTAAACCTCACCAAGGCATATGGGCAGGGCGCGGCATACAACGAAGTAATTAAGGGTATTAGCTTTACGGTAAAAGAGGGGGAGTACGTAGTGATCTACGGCCCTTCGGGTTCAGGAAAGTCCACTCTTCTCCACATGCTGGCTGGGCTTGAGAAGCCGACTCGTGGTGAGATCCGTATCCGTAACGTATCGTTTTCTGCCTTTACGGAAGACGAAATGGCGTTGTACCACCGTGAGGGAATTGGACTTGTCTTCCAAAGCTTCAACCTCCTTGATTCACTGCGGGTGTGGGAAAACGTTGCGTTCCCTCTCATGCTTGCCGGTGCGCCAGAAGAGTGGCGCCAGCATGAGGCATTGAAGATGCTGGAGCGCTTTGGATTGGAAGATTTTGCCAGTCACTACCCCAACCAGCTTTCGGGTGGCCAACAGCAGCGCGTAAGTTTGGCGCGTGCCCTTATCCACGACCCAGCACTGCTTTTGGTGGATGAGCCTACGGGAAACTTGGACACAAAATCTTCGGAAGTTGTTGTAAAAGAGATCGAACGCTTACACAAGCAGGAGCGGCGTACTATAATCTTAGTAACGCATAGCCAGGTCTTCCTGCCGTACGCCAACAGAGTTTTCTATATTCGTGACGGGACCCTTCTCACAAGTAATGAGCAAAATAGCGTCGATCCGGCTGAGTGATATGCTCCCGCTTGCTTGGGGGTCTATTAGGCGCAACCGCCTTCGCTCCGGATTGACAGTAGGTGCCATCTCCGTTGGTATCGCCCTTGTTGTCTACCTTATTTCGCTTGGTTTTGGCCTGGAAGAGCTTACATTGGGTAGTGTTCAACGCTCCGCTTCGCTCCTTTCGCTTACCGTTGAAACCGCCTCCAAAGAGCTGAACCCTCTCGATGCCATTGCCCTGGAAAAGATTAAGGGCACAGAGGGGGTGATTAAAGTCCTTCCTCGTATTACAATCAAAGGCCAGGTACAGCTTGATAAAACGTTTGCCAATACCACTATCGTTGGCGTTGACCCTGAGTACCTCCAAATTACAGATTCCACCCAGCTTTTGGTGGGAAGGTATTACCGGCCAGAAGATACCCAGGCCATGGTGGTGACCACCGGGTTCCTTAAGCTCTTTGGTTTGGATGAGAAAAAAACTCCGCTCGTGCTGTTCCGCATCCACCCGGACACCCAGGACTACCCTGGCGCACCTATACTCCAAGACGTGTTGGTTACTGGTGTGGTCCAAGCTGATGATTCGCAAGTTGCCTATTTGCCGCGGCTCTACCTGGAGGGCGCAGTGGGTGCGAATGCCCCCAACTATGAACACATCAAGACAACCGTAGCGGGAATCGAACAAATTGCCCCAGTCAGAGACACGCTGAATACGCGTGGCTTTAAGGTTAGCGCGGCGGTTGATACAGTGGATGACATTAAAAATGCCTTCCGGTGGATCCGCGGCATTCTGGCCGCCCTCGGGCTCATTGCCATTTTCATTGCCACAATCGGCATGTTCAACACGCTTACCATCAGCTTGCTGGAGCGCACAAAAGAGATTGGCATCATGAAGGCGCTGGGCGTGCGTAAAAAGGATATCAAGCGCCTGTTCCTGACAGAGGCAATTCTCATGGGTGTACTGGGAGGGGTCTTTGGCCTTCTGGGAGCCCTTTTCCTCCAACAGCTTACCCTCTTCACCCTGTCACTCCTGGCAAGCCTAGCGGGTGGGACGGTCCCTGTTGTCTTCCGAAACCATCTCTTTTTGCTGGCAGGTGCCTTTGTGTTTGCTATGCTCATTGCAGCGGTTACGGGAATTTACCCGGCACGGCGTGCTTCTAAGCTCAACCCGATCGATGCGATTCGTCACGAATAAACTCCTAGCATTTGCCTTGGCCCTTGCGGTCGGGGCGGTTCCAGTATCGGCTGCGCCGACGGAGTTTTCGTCGCCGGGCTATACCATTGGCGGTGTCATTTTTGGTGGCACTGGGACCCTTCGTTATCCCGTTGCCTTTACTCCCCCCGCCATTACGGCAGGCCCTACAGTGAGTGCCATCACCATCACCTCTGCTGTTGTGACATGGACAACTGACCGCGCAACCACCGGCATCGTGTTTGTGGGAAGTGCGCCAGGGGACTATGAGTTCCAAGCAGCCGACGCGTTCACCCCTACCATTTCCAGTCACTCGGTTGAGCTGAACTTCCTTACCAAGAACACTGCCTACTACTACAAGGTGAGATCGGTGGATACATTCGGGAATGCCGTGGAATCCGCAGAAGCAACGTTTAACAGTGACGCCGGGGACATTACGGCCCCAACCATAACGAATGGCCCGGTTGCCTCGCAGGTTTCCGGTACCCAGGTAACCATTACATGGATTACCGATGAGCTTTCCAACTCCATTGTGGATTACGGCATTCAGTCCGTGGCAGACAACTCCACCGGGCGGTTTGATGAACGTTCACTTTTCCACCAAGTCACCCTTGCTGGTCTCTTGGGTAACCAGACGTATAAATTCCGGGTAAAAAGCACCGACAGTTCAGGCAATACGGTTACCAGCAACGCGGGGGAGGTGACAACCATCTCGTCCCCGGGTATTACGGAGGTTCGCATTACCGACGTAACCCTAAACTCTGCCGTGGTGCAGTGGCAAACTACCGTACCCAGTACCACCACCATTGCGTACGGCACGTCTGCGGGGAATTACTCTAGCACGATAGATGACCTAAGCGTTTCTGAATCACACCTTGTGCGTCTCACTGGCTTGGAAAACGGTACCACGTACTATGTCCGCCTCTCTGGCTTAGACGGGTCCGGTACCCGCCTCACCTCAGACGAATACCTCTTCAAAACGGTTATCCTGCCGCGCATTGATGACTTTACTATTTTCGATATCCAATCCCGCAGCGCCAAATTGAAGTGGGTTGCTTCCACGGAAGTCGACGCCTTTGTACGGTATGAAATCCTCAAAGCCGAAGACCCTAAGCTGAATGGCAAAAAGCTGGCCACTGGTGATGACAAGCTTGCCATTGAGCATGAAATCCAACTGGAAGACTTAGAGGCCAATACTGAATACGGCGTAAGCCTGCTTGGTAAGGATATCTTTGGCAACCAGGCCATCTCCCCAAGTAAAACCTTTACTACCCTTCCCGACCGGGAGCCCCCAACTATCGAGAACTTACGGAGCGATACCACCGTGGACCTTGGCAGCCGTCAAACCGTGCAGGTGCTTATTTCCTTTGGTGTCTCAGAGGCGGCCAAGGCTGTCATTGAGTACGGTGAAGGGGCGACTGGCCCGTTTTCCAAGAAGATTGAAACTGACACAGATTACACCACCAACAAGTTCATGGTTATCCCAGGCCTTCGTCCAGGTGAGTCTTATCACTTCAAAGTAGTGGTGACTGACCGTTCAGGAAACGTGGCCGAAAGTGCCGAATATAACGTTTTGGCGCCGGCGAAACAGGTTTCACTTCTTGACCTTATCTTTGGCCAGCTCCGCATGAACTTCGGTTGGCTAACCACTATCGGACAGTAACGCATGAAAAAACCCACCTCCCTCAAGAAAATATGGATCCTGTTTGGGGTTGCCACAGCCCTCATCATGCTTATCGCGGTGAGTGCCGTGCTCTTGGTGACGGCGAGGCTGCAGCAGGAACTCCTGAAGAAAGAGCCTGCTTATGAACCTGCCACCCTGTATAACCGTGCTGTAGACCAAACCACAAAGGGGGACTACCAGGCTGCGGAGGCTTCACTGGAGCAGGCGCTTAAACAGCAAGATGACGCTACCTACAAAAGCCAGTTGGCAGTGGTCAAATACCGCCTGAAAAAGTACGAAGAAGCCATTGTGCTCTACCAGAAGCTTATTGCCGATGGCAAAGACGCGGCTTTTGGTTGGAACGGGATAGGAAATGCGTACCGCGACTGGGCAGATGCTGACGCCGCACGCGCTGATACCTACCGCGCAGAGGCTATAAAAGCCTACGAACAGTCCATTGTGCTCAACCGCCAGTATGTCGCGGCATATTCAAACCTTGCCCTGCTCTATGAGGCGCAGGAAAAGTACCCAGAAGCCCTTGCTGTTTTAGACCGTGGAATTGTTGCAACAGGGGCTCAAGAGCTCTCTCAGATTCGCCAGAGAATTGCCACAAAATAGGGGGGTCATATTGTGTGCTCTCAGAGCATACAAAACCACAATAAGTTATCCACAGTCCCCTTACATTGAAAGGGGTTCCTTGAGATAATGATGAGGACCAAAGTGTCATAAATACCACCGCTCCGAATGACAGGTTCTAATCTGAAAATACAGGTAGCTGCGTACATGCGTAGCTTACTTGGTGCCACCCTAGCGGTAGGTGCTATTGCTGTATTTGGGTTTTCCACACTTCTTCCTGTAAACCAGGTTCAAGCAGCTGCTGATCAGCTGCCTTTTTCCGCTCGTCTCACCACCCCGTCCGGCTTTAACGTTCCAGATGGCACTTACAGCGTTCTCTTCAAGCTTTACACTGCTGCCACGGGCGGTTCACCAGTCTGGACAGAGACTCACTCCACTACGGTTACCCGTGGTGAATTTGCGGTTTACCTGGGCTCCGTTACCCCGCTTACGGGTGTAAATTTCCAGGGTCCGCTCTTCCTCAGTTTCAAGGTGGAAGGCGACCCAGAAATGTCCCCACGTTATGAACTGGGTTCAGTGCCAAACGCTCTTAACTCCGCCAAGCTTAATAACCTGGACTCTTCCGCGTATTTCCAGAAGGCTGAAAACGAAACCATCACCGGCGATACTACTTTTTCCGGTACGGCCACCTTCAACGATGGCGCCACTTTCACAGGCGGTATTGCCATTCAGCCAGCCGCTGTTTCCGGTAACGCCTTGGCGGTAAACACTGTCGCAGGTTTTACGGGCAACCTCCTTTCCCTTCAGGTAAATGGCAGCGACCGCCTCACGGTAAACCAGGCTGGGAATATCACTGCAACCGGCACACTTACCAGTGGCGCACTTTCCGTAACGGGCAATTCTACCATCACCGGTACCCTGGGTGGCCTTACGGGCTTGACCGTCGTTTCTGGTGGGGCAGCGATTACGGGGAACTCGACAATCACGGGAACCCTTGGCGGCCTAACCGGCCTAACCGTTGTTTCTGGCGGTGCTGCCATTACTGGCAACTCCAGCGTTACCGGTACCCTTGGAGTCTCCAGCTCCCTTACTGCCGCCGCTATTACTTCCAGTGGCCAGTTCACAAATACCTACAGTCCATCCGTTCCAGCCGCTGGTTGGGCAATTGCCGCGCAGGGGACACCGCTCAATACGCCAAACGCACCTGTAGTTGCTATTGGTAACGGTGGGTTCACCGGCGGCATTAACGGCTTTGCAGGCTCTGGCAACGGTACTCTACTAGGTATTAACACCGACGCGTCTTTCGCCGGTAACTTGGTAGATTTCCAGGTTGCGGGAGCTAGCAAGTTCCAGGCTACTGCCACAGGTAATGTCACCACTGCTGGAAGTCTTACTGTTACTTCCGGCGGCATTTCTGTTTCTGCAGGCGGGTTTGCGGTCACTGGGAACTCTACCTTGGTCGGCACACTTACTGGTTTGACCGGCCTGACGGTTGCCTCCGGTGGCGCAGACATTACCGGTGACAGCCAAATTACTGGCGCGCTTACCGTGACCGACACCCTTACCCTTTCCAATGGTGCAGATGTCACGGGTGGCATCGACAACAATGGCGATGGCATCACTAACGCCGGCGCTATCTCTGGCGCAACAACTATCGATTCCACAGGTGCCATTAACGGCCTTTCCATATCGGGTGGAATTATTTCCGTAGGAACCTGGCAGGGGTCGATTGTTGATGTGCAATACGGCGGAACAGGAGCGGGGAGCTTCACCGCAAACGGTGTTTTGTACGGTAATGGCACTGGGCCAATTCAGGCTACGGCCGCAGGTAATAACGGCGAATGTTTGATTACAGCTGGGGGCGTTCCTGCGTGGGGTGGTTGTGCTACTTCTGGTTCAGGAAGCACCCTCCAGGCAACCTACGACAACGGCAACGTTCTTAACACTACCAACGCCCGTGACCTGGCAATCAACCTTACGAACACTGGGACTGATTCCAACTTCACCGTTACCGTAGCCGATGATTCTACAGGATACGTTTCCTTTGTCCGCGCTAATGGCGCCGGTACTAATGACCCTGCGCAGCTCTTCCTTTTGGACAACCTGGATATCAACCGCGCCCTTCCTATTGCATTGAAGATCCAGTCTGCCGCCGGTGGCCTTACTACGGCGGTAGATCTTTCTGACCCTGACATTGTCTCTTCCCTCGCTCTTGGCGCTAACGATATTACCGGTACAAACTTTGGTCTTACCGGATCAACCGGGGCAATCATTGGCGGTACTTACAATGGCCAGACAGTTTCCAGTGTTGCTAATTTCACCGGCTCACTAGCAGTCGCCAATGGCTTTACCGTAACTACTGGCACGGTTTCACTTCCTGCGGGACAGGTTGATAACACCGAGCTGGCTAACTCTTCCCTTACAGTAACTGCCGGCACCAACCTTCAAGATGGAGGATTAGTTGCCCTTGGTGATTCCATTACCTTGAATGTAGTAGATGACCCAACTTTTGCCGGACTCGTGACAGCTGACGCTGGTCTCGCCGTGACGGGTGGCATCGACAACAATGGCGATGGTATCACCAACGCCGGTGCTATTTCCGGTGCTACCACGGGCGGCTTCTCTAGTGATGTAACTGTGGGTGGTACCTTGGGTGTCACCAGTACCATTAACGGCGCTACCATTTCAGGGGGCACCCTTTCCGGAGGAAATGTCTCTGGTGGTACCCTCTCTTCCTCCGCTGTTAATGGCTTGTCTGTTGCCGCTGGAGTAGTTTCTGTTGGTCAGTGGCAAGGTACAGCAGTAGGTGTGCAGTATGGTGGTACTGGAGCGGGTTCCTTTACCTCAAATGGCCTGCTTTACGGCAACGGTACGGGCGCCCTTCAGGTTACCGCTGCGGGTGTTTCCGGACAAATTCCGGTCGCAAATGTTTCCGGTGTTCCTACCTTCGTTACCCTATCAAGTGACGCCACGCTTGCTGCTTCTGGCGCACTCACCCTCTCCACTGTTAACTCCAATGTTGGAAGCTTTGGTTCTGCAACCCAAGTCCCTGTGGTTACCGTTGATGCCAAGGGACGTATTACCGCAGTCTCTAACACTACGGTTACTGGCGTTACTCCTGGCGGGACAGCAGGCGGAGACCTATCGGGTAGTTATCCAAATCCAACCGTTGCCAAGATCAATGGTGTAGCTCTTGGATCAACTACAGCCATTGCCGGTAATCTGCTTATTGGTTCCGGTACGGATTGGGTCACACAGGCTTTGAGTGGTGACGCCACCATTTCCTCACTGGGTGTGCTGACCATTGCAGATAATGCCATCACTACGGACAAGATTTTTGATGGAAATGTTACCAATGCAAAACTTACGAATGATTCCGTAACCATTACCGCTGGATCAGGCTTGACCAACGGTGGTGCCGTGGCCCTTGGTGGCTCAACAACAATTAATGTTGGTGCAGGTACCAATATTACGGTGAATGCCAACGATATTGCCGTGGTGAGCAACCCTACCTTTGCTGGCCTCGTGACGGCTGACGCTGGTCTCGCCGTGACAGGTGGCATCGACAACAATGGCGATGGTATCACCAACGCCGGTGCAATCTCTGGCGGGACTACCGCTGTATTTGGTACCTCTGTCACAACTCCACTTATTGCAGGGGGTACACTTACCGGGGGTGACCTTTCTCTCCAATCCACTACCCACGGCACGAAGGGTAATGTCTACTTCAACGGTACTACCGCCTACGTTGATGGCTCCTCAAACCTCTTTGGCGCTGCACTTAACGTAGGTACGGGTGCTGTTACATCGGGCTTGGTTAATGGTCAGACTATCTCTTCCGCTGCAAGCTTTACCGGTACCGTTACAGCCGCTACTGGACTTACTGTTTCTGCTGGTGGCGCAGACATTACGGGAGATATAACCCTCGCCGGTAACCTCTTACCGTCTGGCTCTCGCGATGTTGGCGCTACAGGTACCCGTTTTGCTAATGGGTACTTCACTACGCTTGATGTAAATACTCTTACCGTTAATACAAGCTCTACCGTAAACGGTCAGTTTATTGTTTCTTCCACAACCTCACCGCAACTTACGGTTAAGTACGACAACTCCAACTACCTCACCACCGCTGTATCCTCAGCTGGCGCGGTTACCTTTGATGCAGTAGGTGCGGGTGCTTCCTTCACCTTTAGCGACGGAGTTACCGCCAACGTCTTTGCCTCTTCCGGTGTAACAATTACCGGTGGATCCATTAACGGTACAACCATTGGTGCAAGTAGCCGTTCAACTGGCGCCTTTACTTCTCTGGCGGCTAATAACGGAGTAACGGTATCGTCGGGTGGCGCAGCTATTACAGGTAACTCAAATGTAACGGGTACCCTGGGCGTTTCTTCTACCTTAACCGCTTCCAACGGGTTTACACTTTCTGCTGGCGTGCTCACTTTGCCAAGCAGCTCCGTTACCAATGCCTTCCTTCAGAACAGCTCCCTTACGGTAACTGCAGGTACCAACCTCCAGGATGGAGGATTAGTTGCCCTTGGTGATTCCATTACCTTGAACGTGGTAGACAACCCTACCTTTGCTGGCCTCGTGACAGCTGAGGCGGGATTGGATGTCACTGGTGGCATCGACAACAATGACGATGGCATCACCAATGTTGGTGCTATTTCCGGTGCAACAACGATTGGCGCGAATGATACCGCAACGCTCTCTAAGACGGGAGGGGTTGCTCTTCAAGTAACTGGTGCACCAGCTGGAAACGGGAGCTCTTCACTTCTTCAGATTGGTTCAGCTATTACCGGTGGTTCAGCAAGCGGTACCTTCCTAGGTATGAATACTACAGGTGGTTTCAGTGGAAACCTCCTGGACTTCCAAGTAGGTGGAACAAATGTATTTAAGGTTACTGCTGCCGGAGTGCTGACCGCTGCCTCTACTATCAACGGCGCCACCATTTCCGGCGGAACCCTTTCTGGTGGATCGGTTAGTGGCGGTACTTTCTCGGGTGGCGCTGTGAGCGGCGGGTCTCTCTCTGCGGCTGCGGTGAATGGTCTCTCAGTGGCAGCCGGCGTCATTTCAGCGGGTGAGTGGCAAGGCTCTACCATCGGGGTAACCTATGGTGGGACAGGCTTGGACGCTGTGGTCACGGGCGATGTCCTCTTTGCTAGTGCAGCTGATACTCTCTCTGCCCTAGCTATTGGTGGCGATGGTAGCTGTCTCATTGTTACCTCTGGTGTTCCGGCTTGGGGTTCTTGTCTTGGTGGCGCTACGGCCGACTCTTTGCAACAGGCTTACGACGCCGGCAATACCATCACCACAACCGACGGTAATGATCTGGCGGTCACTCTTGCTAACACAGCTACTGATGCCAACTTCCGCATCAACATTGCTACAAGTTCCACAGGAAAGTTCGCTGTTCAGAGTAACGGTACCGACCTCTTCCGTGTTACCTCTTCTGAGAACCGCATCCTTTCCAATGGTTTGATAATTGATGCAGGTGGCCTTACGGTTACTACTGGCACTGTTTCCTTGCCTGCTGGACAGATTGGCAATGCCGAACTGGCTAACTCCTCGCTTACCATTACCCCGGGGACCAATCTCCAAGACGGCGGCCTCGTATCTCTTGGCGGCTCCGTCACCTTAAATGTAGTGGACAACCCTACCTTTGCTGGGCTGCTCACTGCTAGTGCTGGACTTTCCGTTACGGGTGGCATCGACAACAATGACGATGGCATCACCAATGCTGGTGCTATCTCCGGTGCTACTACTATTGATGCGACCGGTGCAATTACTGGTGGAACTATTTCCGACGGCACCCTTTCCGTTACTTCGGGTGCACTCACCGGTGGAACCACCGCAGTATTTGGCACCTCTGTCACAACACCGCTTATTGCCGGAGGCACGCTCACTGGTGGCAACCTTTCCCTTCAGTCCACAACTCACGGCACGAAGGGTAATGTCTACTTCAATGGCACGACGGCATATGTCGATGGTTCTTCGAACTTGTTTGGTGCCGCACTTAATGTAGGGGCGGGCACCATTACTTCTGGGCTCATTAACGGCCAGGACATCGACGCAACGGCCAATTTCACGGGTACCGTTACTGCCGCTACCGGGCTTACTGTTTCCGCTGGTGGCGCAGACATTACGGGGGATGTTACCCTTGCTGGTAACCTTCTTCCATCTGGTAGCCGAGACATTGGCGCAACTGGCACCCGTTTCGCTAACGGTTTCTTCACCGCGCTTAATGTAAACAGCCTCACTGTTAACACCAGCTCTACCGTAAATGGTCAGCTTGTTGTTTCTTCCACTACCTCGCCTCAGCTCACCGTTAAGTACGACAACTCTAACTACCTCACTACAGCCGTCTCCTCTGCTGGGGCTGTCACATTTGATGCGGTAGGTGCCGGTGCGGCCTTCACCTTTAGCGATGGGGTCACTGCTAATGTCTTTGCGTCTTCTGGTGTGACTATCACGGGCGGCTCAATTGACGGCACCCCCATTGGCGCAAGTAGCCGCTCCACCGGTGCATTCACTACCCTGGCTGCCAATGCCGGCCTTACCGTTTCAGCGGGCGGCGCTTCTATTACTGGCGATATCACTACGGTTACTAACATTACTGCTACCGGGACCATTGCGGGCGCCACCATTAACGCAACTACTGCCCTTCAGACGGCTGGTACCACTCGGGTAGATGCGTCTGGAAACCTTACCAATATTGGCAACATTACCGGTACTGCTGGTGTGCAGTTGCAGGCTACGGCCGGCACCCTTGCCCTTGCTGCTACTGGTGCCAATATCATTACCGCTTCAACAAATGGGTCTGAACGGTTCCGCATCAACGACACGGGTGCGGTAGTTGCTGCTAACGGCTCACTCACGCTTACTGGCGGAACTTCCTTCCCGTCTTCTCCTTCTGAAGGACAGATGTTCTTCCGGACTGATACCAAGCAGCTCTATGTCTATGCCAACGCAAAATGGCAGGCTGACCGTTCAACGGCCACCCTAATAGTTGCTGCCTCTGACTCCCAGAATAAGGAAAAGGCTGACTACGTTGCGGATGGTACGGGCGACCAGACTGAAATTAACGCCGCAATTACAGCCCTTCCTTCCACGGGTGGTCTGGTTTACCTCTTGGATGGAACGTATAGCGTTAGTGCCTCTGTCGCTATTGCGAAGAGCAATGTTTCCTTGGTGGGTGCCGGAAAGAGCGCTGTCCTCTCGCGTGCTTGGAATGAAACCACTAGTACACAGGGCGCAGTGGTTGTTCTTGGTGATGGTGCTAGCTCCTACGGCAAGATTACCGTCTCTGGCTTTACCATTGATAGCAACGGGGCAACTTATACTCACGCCAACAACACTGCCATTGCCCTTAATACGCGGATTAGTGACAGTGAGGTGAGTAACATGTACCTCACCAAGTCCTCTACTAGCGCCAATGCTATTTACCTTAACGGTTCTTCCGGCGCTGGCCTTGATCGGATACGTATTGTTGGCAACAGCTTTGTTAATACAAGTGCGGTAGGCACTGGTCTTACCACGACATATACCACGCAAAGTGTGTTCTCGGGCAATACTTTCTACCGTGTTGGTGCGCCAATGAACTTCAATACTTCCAGTACAGGTAACACAATCACTGGCAACACAATTAGTACATATACCTGTAACGCGTTCGCCTTCTTTAACAACGCAAGTTACAACACAGTCACCGGCAACACCTTTACGGGGAACAGTTGTGGCGGTGGCAACGGTGCAATTTATATGGTGACAAGCCATAACTTGGTCTCAAACAACACCATCTTTAGCCTTTCAGGAACTACCGATGGCATCTACCTGCACAGCTCCTCTTCGTACAACACCGTTATTGGGAACCGTATTTATGATGTTGGTGGCTCCACTAGCAGGAGTGGTATCTACGTAGCTGGTAGTTACAGCATTGTTTCAAATAACGATATTACGGATACGGCCGGCTCTGGGTACGCAATTGAAGTTGTTTCAGGAGCTACGGGTACCGTTTTAAGTAACAACCGCTACTCAGGTACGGGCGCAGCGGCCATTAGCGACGCGGGCACCGGCACCATCTACAACTCCCAGCTCTTTGGCTCCGACATTGTAATGAAGGGTACTGCTAACATTGGTATCAATACCACGGGACCTGACCGTCGCTTGGATATTCTCGATGCCTCCGCTCCACAGCTCCGCCTTACCACTACCGACGGTTCCGTGTACGGTGACTTCCAGAATACGGCCAATGCTAATGCAATCCTTACTGGTTCTAACCTTGCTAGCGCCGCAGCTCGCCAATATGGTTTGGCCATCCAGCCAACCATCGCACAGAGTTCTACTGGTGCGTACACTGCCCTCTTGGTAAATGCGACAGAAAATTCCCTTGGTGCCGGTCCAAACTACCTTCTTGATCTGCAAGTGGCTGGTACATCTAAGCTTTCCGTTACCAATAGTGGTGCACTTACCATCGCGTCAGCGCTTACCGTTTCCGCGGGGGGTGCTTCCATTACGGGTGGTCTTAATAACAATGCGGGTGGAATCACAAACGCAGGCAA
>DATHWI010000113.1 GCA_035460805.1 Verrucomicrobiia bacterium
CTCCAGCTCCAGCTCCAGCTCCAGCTCCAGCTCCAGCTCCAGCTCCAGCTCCAGCTCCAGCTCCAGCTCCAGCTCCAGCTCCAGCTCCAGCTCCAGCTCCAGCTCCAGCTCCAGCTGTAGTTCTTGAGGAGACACCCGAGCCAGTGGAAGAGGAAGTCCAACAGGTTCCTGAACCTGTCATGTCCATTCCTCCTGATATCCATCTTGAGCAACCTGTAACCCCTTCTGAGCAGACCGAACAAAAACCGAAAAAGCCTTATGTTGAAAAGCCACTCAAAGTCATGAAGGGCACTTCTTACAAGGAAGTATCACAAAGGGGAGGGCAGAAGTGGTTCATTGGGGAGCCTGAATCTATTGCAATCGAACGCCGCGAGGCCCGCAAGGCGGCAGAGGAGGGGAGACTCCTCGAGGAAAGTGGGGAAGAGCAGCAAGAAGGTGAGGAGGGTGCGCCTCTTACTCCGGGTCAAATTCAGTATGCCATGGCGCCTCTACTTGATGCGGACGATGCATTGTTACCAAAAGTATATGACGAGCCAAATGTGCCAGCAGTCTTTGTCCCAGCTGAACCCCCAAAAGTGATTGACGAGTCCCCTAAGGCTCCTACCCTCTTCCCCGAACAGAAGACGAACATAGGGGATGATGCTCGCGTGCCTGCGCAGCAGGGTGGAAGTAATGGTGCGACGAGTGTGGGAAGCGGTGAGGAAATTGCGCTCAAAGAAGGAGATATACTGCAATTGTAAAAGTTTGCTCCTAGAGCTTATTTTGCCTGTTTTTGGCAAGGTACTAGCACTCAGCTTACTGCGTCCATCGATGCCAAATCGCATGCTATAACGCCTTAGAAGATTCATTGTTCGACATTATAAATACCACGATTGTCATGCCAGTTACCCACCAAATGCAGTTGCATCCTGCCCCCTTTGCCCGTATGGCCAGCGGTCAGAAGAAAAATGAAATCCGCCTTAACGATGAAAAGCGTCGCCTGCTCGCCGTTGGTGATCTCATTGAATTTTCAAACCGTGGGCAGCAAAACGAAAAGCTACAAGTCCGCGTCACAAAGCTTGAGCCATTCCCCGGCTTTGCCGAACTCTACCACGCCCACCAGTCAGAGTTCCCCGAGTGGACGTTGGATAGCTTTGTGCAGAGCAGTCTCAGCGAGTATTACTCCCCTGCCCAGGAAAAACAGTGGGGAGCCCTCTATATTGGTATCGAAAAAGCCTAACCTGTTGGACAGGTTCAAAAAGAGGGACCGAACAAGCGTTCGCCAGGCAGGGTGAATACCCCTATCTCAAACCTGGTATTCCTGATATGGTGCCCCTAGCACCTTTTGGTGAGGAGTTTGATAGGTATGGGAACGGTTGTTCATTCTGTAGACGATATTATGAGCCGCAGGCTTCCCCTGGGAGGTCCTGCGCCCTTTTTTACTGCGATTGCGCAGCTGGAGCGGGGCTTTAGCCACCTTCCCCAGATTCGCGCCGCACTTCTGTATGGGTCGACGGCCCAACTGCTTGCGACCCCGGAAAAACTAACGCTGGCCGATGACCTGCAGGTCATCCTGCTCTATAGTGCCGATACGCCTGCGGAAGAGATCGATCTTCGCTGTGGGTTGGGAGAATTGGTGGGTGACCTGCGGGGACGTCCCCTTGGCATTACCTGCAATGTGCACCTAGTAAACA
>DATHWI010000114.1 GCA_035460805.1 Verrucomicrobiia bacterium
ATACATGTCCGCCACGCTTTGTGACACGGAAAAGTAACTTTGGACCAGCCACTGTGTCCAGCGCTCCATAAGCAAAAGTTTATGGTACTTACTCCCAATGAGGTTGTTGCGAATAAACGCCACCCTGCGCTTGATGCCAAACAAAGGCGCAAGGAAACGGGTGAACAAATCTGCATGGATCAAATAGCTGATCATAAGGTCTGGCTTCTCTTTGGCCAGCAAGCGGAAACCACGGACAGCCTGCCACAGTCCTTTGGAACCTGCTTGCAAATTGACCACCCTAATGCCCGCTTCACGTAACGGGGCGGCCAGTGGGCCATCATTAAGAACGGTACACACCGTGTGCTCATAGCCCGTCAACTTGGGCAAAGTCTTTACCAACATGGCCTCTGCCCCACCAACCTCTAAGCCCGTAATGACGTGCAGAACATGTGGCTTTTTGCCCCCACTCATGACACCTTCTTGTCCACGATCTGGAATTTCCCGGATTTGGCCAGGGAAATTTTCTCCACCGGCTTAACCTCTACCACACACATGTTACGCATCCCTTTTTCCAAAAGTGTGGCGAGCTCTTTTTGCTCTGATTTGGAAAACTCTTTTGTTGCAACCACTTTTACAACAATTTTTTCTACAGAAGGTTGGCTGATTTGGAACTGGCGGATTTTTGAACCGTACTGCTCTAGTGAGTAGTTAAAGAAGAGATAAGGGACAGTACTGCCATCTTTCAAGGTGATGAAATCCGTGACCCTGCCGTCAATGGCAGCGATTTTTTGATGGGCCAAGCCGCAAGGACAGACCTTCTTAGGTCCAGGCTTTCCCAGGTCGCCGGTATCGTACCGGATGAGGGGCATGCTGTACTTGTCCAAATGAGTAATGATCAGGCGGTTACTCTTCGTCTCCTTTTCTGGAAGGTATTCGACTATGAAGGATTCCATGTTGATATGAAGACCGTCTTGTTCACTGCACTCACTGGCCACAGCACCTAGCTCCCGCGAACCATAGCGGTCGTATACTTTGCCATGCACAGCTTCTTCAATAAGTGCCCGGTGATGGTCGTAGAGATTTTCAGACGTTGGGATAACCACGGGAATGGTGATATCGGTAATCCCTCTGTCCTTAATCATCTTGGCAAACTTCACCATGCTGGCGGTGTAGGCCGTAATGAGCATGGGTTTGCGCTGGCGGATAATAGCAATAAAATCATCAAACGAATCATCTAGGTCAAATGCGGACAGGTAAGTGTTCCGCATCAGACGGTTGAAGAGCTTATTGCTCGTATCCTGCTTATGGAAACCCCAGAGCGAAACATAGGGATGTCCCACCGCGTAGCCTCCCCAGTTCCAACTGCGGAGCGTGTACGCCGTACTTAAGTCCCGTGCCTCAACATCGCCCCTAAACTGGAAAGGCTGTCCAGTGGAGCCACTCGTGGAATCCATGTAGCTGCCAAACTCCTTGTGGTTGTCCGCGCTCGTTGCTTCAAGCCCTGCCGCGCGCAAGTCAGCTTTTGTGGTTACCGGTAGCTTGGCCAAGTCCTTTGGCGATGTTATATCCGCCGGGGTAATACCGGCTTTTTCGAAAAGGCTCCGATAATATGGGACATGCTCGTACGAATGCACCAGTAACTTTTGAAGCTTTTGCCACTGCATTTCTTCCAACTGGGCAGCCGAAAGGCGCTCCGTACTTCTCACCTTCTTATAGGAACGCCAAAACTTGCGCTTGGTAGTAAGCGTGACGAGGGGAAAAATGACGGTACGCAATACTGATCCGTACATTACTTTACCTTCCAAATGTATACGGTGCCGTTGGTATAAACTAACTCCGCGTAAGGCTCCTTGGCAATCTCTTCCACAGGAAAGTCGGGGAATGCCTCTTCCCTCCACCACGCACGAGTTGCCGTTAGGCCCTTAAGCTTGTCGCGGGAGTACAGGATGTAAAAGTCTTCCGTTGGCTTGCCCAATTCTTCACGGGCAATAAGGGAAAGACGCATCCTCTGAAGATATTCGTTAATACGCGCCGCCGTTAAGTCGAGGTCCTGAGTGGTAGAGATTGGCACGGCTAACGCTGCCAGCGCCTGGTCCTGGTAAACGCCCGCATTACTGGACAATGTCTGGGCACTTTTCCCATTGTATTCGTCACGGAACGCATAGATCACGCTTTGGCGGCCTTCGGTTGTGGGTGCCGTAAAGTACGCCGGCAGCTTAGTCATGCCATGGCCTGCGAAGAAACGGACAAGAGGCTCATTTAATGACTGACTAATGATAAGGGCGCCCTCTGGAATCGAATCCTGGATGAAAGTGACCGCCTCATATTCCTTATTGGTAACCCTGCCCTGCTTGGCGTAGGTCACGTAGTAGCCAGCCACCAAGGAACCCACGATTGCCAAGAGGAACAGGCTTGTCCACACACGCCCACGCCTCAGGAGCTCTGTACCAAGTCTCTCCGCATTCACTTGAAGTACCAATACAAGGGCAAGGCTCAGGAAAATCCAAGCGCGGTCAGGAAGCTGACTGTACCCGATGCGGGGGAAGAGTTCGGCAAATGAAAGGAAGATTACCACAGCCAACGCTATCGCCATCGGCAGCGGGCTTCGCTGCTTGCTCCGGGACCACCAAGCAAGCACTGCCGCTGCAGGCAAGGCAAAGCCAATGTTGTAGGCGTAGTAGAGGGCAGCCTGCCAACCGGGCCATCCCAATTCAATGCCATCTGTATTGACGTAATTGTTGATGAACCAAAGGCGATAATCGTGCCGCGCCAAGGACAGGGTAAAGATGACCCAAGTAGTCCTAATGTAATCGCCAATCGAGGTAGGCCAAATGGCCACAAGGGCTAGGAGGGCAAAGCCCCCAATGTACAAAGCGGAACGCTTGGGGTTCTTGGTAATAAGTGGCCACCAAGCCGAAAGCGCGACAACGATGGTGACAGGTAGTAAGAGTGAAACAAGTTCGTGCATCCGGAATGCCAAGCCCACCCCAATACCAAGGAGGACAAAAAGGTCTACGGTTTTTACCTTAGGAAGGGCTGAGAGGACGAAAAGGACTATCAGGTAGCTGATGATTGCAATGCTTTGCGGACGGCCCACAACCAACTCAACCATAAGCACAGGTACGCCTAGGAACATCCCGGCCCATACCGACTTAAGCCACTCAGGAAGTTTAGCCTGCGCAACCAAACCGCATCCCACCAGCCAGGCGGCAACCCAAACCAAGAGAGGTAGTACAACCTTAAAGAGAGCAAAAAGGGAGATGTGAAGTACGCCAAGGGTTGTCTGTGCAAAACTCACAAACTGCACCCTTGAAACGCTTTGGGGAAGTGAACCGGTTTCTTCAATTGTCCGTAGTACAGCCCCCCAGCCGTATCCATCTGCTTCAGGCAAAAAGCGGTACAGGAGCATATGCCCGACTATGAGCATCAAACCCACTAGGAGTGTCCAAATGGGCCAACGCGGTGCAGTGCGAATAGCTTGGAAATCAATAAGACCCTTAAGGGCGAACCCTTCTCCCCTGCGCCAACGCGAGAAAACGTAGAGGGCGGTAAGTATGAAGAGGATCACTGCATAGCCCAGGCGCGCACCGGATTGGGTCAGGCCATTGGAAGAAACAAGGCTTCCAAAAGTAGAGGCCAAGCTAATGGCCGTTATGGAGAGAAAAAGTGCCAGCGCACTCTTACGCCACCAATCCAATTTGCGGGAATTCTCAGCGTAAGGGCCGTTGAGGAGCAGGGCGCCAGGCAAGAAAAAGATCAACCAACCGGTGACCACCGTAAGTGGGGTAAAGAGAAACGCAAGGTGGAGGAGGGCTAGGAGGAGCAAAATCATGACAGGGCTTCGGTGTATAGTTTCTCTACTTCTTTGGAACGGACTTTCCAATCCCATTCGGCAATGTTCTCACGGGCAGCAACTGACATTTTTTCACGTAGCCCTGCATCTTTGAGAATGGTGGACAGCGCTTCGGCAAAACCAGGCACGTTGCTTGGTTCAACCAAATAGCCATTCACGCCGTTCTGTACTAAGTCAGGAATACACGGGATATTGGATGCCACCACAGGTACACCATAGCTTAAAGCCTCCATAACTACACCTGGCAGGCCCTCACCTTCCGCAGGAAGTATGAACGCATGGGCGGCATGGTAAAAGTTGTGCACGTCCTGGCGGCGGCCAGGTGCAAGGAAGACATCGGACAAGCCCTTCTCTTGAATGAGGGAGTTAAACAGCTCCTGCTCCGGCCCTTTCCCCACTGCAATCAACTTAAAAGCATGCCCTTCTTTCCGAAGCTGCTCTGCAACATCCAATAACTTGAAAACGCCCTTGCGCTTGTTAATGAGGCCAATGAAAAGAATGATCGGCACATCGCTCGGGATTGAAAATTCTTCGCGTATGTCACCATCCTTTGGCTGCACCTTAAGATGCACACCGGTAGGTAGAACTCGAAGCTTACTCTTCTTAAAACCCGCCTGTACGGCATGGGGAACGAGCAGCTCGCTGTAGAGCGTTGTGAGGTTAGCCGCGTTTAAGAACGGCTTGGTCATGAGTGCAAAAAAAGTACGGAAAAGCTTGTTGGTAATCCTTCCCATGCTGAACGAATAACTGGGAATAGTGTCGTAAGTCCCAATAAGCTTGGCTTTCATGAGCCCTACACGCTTCATCATAAAAGGAAGGAGGGGCGTAGGATAAAATGGCGCCCACACCTGCAGCACATCATGTGTGCGGCCCACTTTCCAAAGCTTGGAAATCACCCGGAAATCTGTGGGCACATTCCAAAGGATGGCCCCAATTTCCTTGGACCAAATGGGAACGATAGTAATGCTGTCATTCCCCTTAAGGAGCTTGTCGAAATGGAGCTGGTTAACCTCGCTCTTTTTCTTGTCCATTGGCCACACCACGGTCACCTCGTGTCCTTGGTCGGCAAGTATCTGGGCCAATTCAGCAATTGGCCTGCGCATTAAGAACGTGGGGTTAAGGAGTGCAATCCGCACAGTTACCGCCGCTTATCACTTTTAGCCGGTGTGTCCTGGAGTGCCAGGTCACGCACGGCTTTTTCCAATTTCTTACGGAGCCTGTCTACGCTGACGTAGGTGTAGAAGCTGATTGAGAGCACGACAATAAAACCAATGACGGTAAAGAAGTCCAAGGCGCGGATTGCCCCTGCGGAATCGGCAAATGCCCCAAAGACCTGCGGGAAGAGAGTAACAAGCGAAAAGGATATCCAAATTACCATCCATCCTAAGCACTCACGGAGGGTAAACTCGTTCCGACGGAAATGGAGATAGGTAAAGTAACCTTGAATTAACGCGAAGAGAAGCGCCAGTACCTGAATACCAATCATGTTAGCGGTGCGTTAAAAGAAGATGATCAACCTCAGGTGTCTGCTGAACGATCCGGAACTTCCAACTGAAAAGCGTGTTGAGAATTCGAATGCCATCAAGCGGAGTTGTCCCTTTATGGTTATCAAGGTAGATGGTAGGGATGCCCACTTCAAACACGGGGATCTTGTTGGAGACGGCCAAGATAAGCATTTCTGTTTCCATGGCGTATTGCGATGCGACCCAACGGATTTTTGGGTACGTTTTTGCAGTAAAGGCGCGGTAGCCGGACTGGGTGTCACGGGCCTGAATGCCAAACATCATCTTTGATGAATGGGATAGCACCTTGTTGCCCACGCGCATCATAATCGGCATCTCTCCTGAGTGCTGACGGGAACCAACTACCAAACCTTCTTCTACGGTAAGAAGTGGAGCAACCATAGCCTCAAGGTCCTCAACCCGATGCTGGCCATCGGCATCCATAAGGACAATAACATCAGCGCCCATTTTATAGGCCGCGTCACATCCAGTCTTGGCAGCAGCACCCTTACCTAGGTTGGTACGGTGGCGAAGCAAGTGGATACGAGAGTTTATATTCCGGATTTCTTTTACAACTTGAGAAGTCGTGTCGGTTGAGCCATCGTCTACCACAATCACAGATACTTCATGTCCCGCGATGGAGGTTGGAAACTGACTGAGAACTGCCCCTATTCTTTTTCCTTCGTTGTATGCAGGAACCACTGTCACAATATTCATAATCACAGTGTACGTTAAAACGAGATACTTTTGCAAGTTAAATAACCAAGCAAAATGAGCATCTAGAGCTACTTTTTGCTAGCACGGCACACCTTCGCAAAGAAGCTACTCCACCCTGCTGAACCATTTCCAGGCCGTTGTGCACAACTCTTTTAAGGAACTGTGTTCAGGCTGCCAACCCAAAATGGCTTTTGCGTCACCGGAGTCAGCCACCAATACAGCAGGGTCTCCCTCTCTGCGCGCAGCAAAAGCGTGTGGCACAGGGAGATGAGCAGCTTCTGAAACCGCCGCGATGATTTCCCTTACCGAGTACCCCTTGCCCGTACCTAGGTTGAATGGCCGGCTTTCACCGCCCTTTACCAAGTACTCCAAGGCCTTAATGTGTGCAGATGCCAAGTCGGTGACATGAACATAGTCCCGGACACAGGTGCCATCCGGGGTGGACCAATCGTCACCAAAAACGGTAAGGGCAGGGATATCCCCCTTAACTGCCAGGCAAGCACGAGGTATAAGGTGTGTCTCAGGATTGTGGTTCTCCCCCAATTCCCCTTCAGGGTCTGCGCCGGCGGCATTGAAATAACGGAGAGGCACGACACGGAGCCCCCCGGTAGCTGATGCTTCTAAAAAGATTCTTTCAGCCGCCAGCTTTGACCACCCATACGGATTAACCGGCTGCGTAATGTGATCCTCTTTCAAATATTCGGAAACAGGGCTTCCATATACGGCCGCCGTCGATGAGAACACGAGGTACTTCACCCCATTCGCTAGCATGGCCCGGGCGACGGAAAGGGATCCCGCCGTGTTAGTTTCGTAAAAACTCAACGGGTCTTTCACCGATTCCCCCACTTCAATGAGGCCGGCCAGGTGGATTACCGCCTCGATGCCATTCGTGCGTATCACCTCGGAAAGCTGGGCCGTATCCCGGACATCTCCCTTGATCATTTCTCCCCATAGCACTGCCTCCTGCTTCCCATTGTGGAGCGAGTCAAAAACTACCGGCACATGCCCTGCGCGGGAAAGTGCCTTGGCCACATGCGATCCAATAAAGCCGGCGCCGCCGGTAACGAGTACGTTCATGTACCCATAAGCCTACCAACTTCTCTTACGGCCTACTACCGTTCTGCCTCCGGATGTGCCGGCTAATGTAGGCAACGGGATGCCAGTATCCAAGCGGGTCTAAAAGGTGAAGGAATAGGAAGAGGAACCAGTTCCTGCATGCATCCCACTTGGTTGTGAATTCTTCCGTAGGAACATACGCAACTGAGACAAGGGGCACTTTTCTCCCAACCATCTTCTGCATAAGCCTTCCTATGTTGAGCCAGAAATAGCCCCAGCGCAGGCGGAGGAGGTGCAACTTGTTGCTGAATACCACAATCCGCCAGTGCTCGTAAGCTTGTGCCTTGGCGTACTTTTCAATCAAGGGAAGGGTAAAGCGGATGTTCTCAAATGTATCAGCCGCCCTATCTTCAACGATTATTTTCTCAGCTGGAACCTGTCTTTCCCGAAGAAACTGGGCCATAAGCTGCGCATCAGAAACAGGCTGAATATGGGCAGGCCGTAACATTCCGCCTGAGACAACGAAAACTGCGCGGCTGCCCTGCGCCTCCCAGTTTGCATATGCCACTTCTAGGCGGTCGCCCGTGACAGACCCCTCTAAAACGCCACGTACTATTTCCCCAGAAGGAACATGATAGAAATCTGCTGTTTGTTTCATGGTGCTTATTAAGGATATAGAAAAGAGCCGCTCCATATAAGAGCGGCCCTAGCAATTTCAGGTTCACGGCTTACGGCCATTGGCGCGGCGCTTGTACCGTCCAATGAGTGCAACCGGGTGCCAATATCCAAGCGGGTCAGGCACGTGGACGATCAGGAAGAGCAACAGCTCTAGAACCCAACCGAACCACGAAACTTTTTCCCCGGAAGGTTCGTATTCCATCACAAATGGCTTCTTGCGCCGTATGATCCGGAATAGGTTGAGCCACCAGAAGCCCCATTTGAAGCGGCGAAGATGACCCTTGCCACTGAATACCCAGAGCTTGCATTGCTCTTGGTCCCAGTACTCAAGGAATTCGTCGGCTCGCCTTGCGGTGAAGCGGATATTCTCAAATGTGTCCGCCGCCTTGTCTTCTGGTGAGACCCGGTCGCGCTTCACGCCGTTATCCACGAGCCACCACGACATGATGTCGGCATCGGCGTCAGGCTGAATGGACGTGGCCCGTAGCTTTCCTCCCGAAGGGACGAAGGTTACAGGATGGTCGATCTCTTTACTTTTTTCAAGCGCGGCCTGTAGCCGCTTTTCCGTAGTGCAACCCTCCACGCCGCCATTGGCAAACGCACCGGAAGGTATGCAAAGAATGTTTCGCAATCCCCTAACCTCCTAAGTCAAAGTACACGGGGATTTATAGCATATAGACTCAGGTTAGTCAACCAGGTAAAGGCAACCTGCTACTATGGAGCCATGCGCCTTCGCCGACCCATCCGCCGCATTATCTGGACTGTTGTCACTGTTTGCATTGCCATGTCAGCAATGCTTATTGGCGGGCTTGTGGCCACCACTCCCCGCCTACTGGAAGGTGCACGCACAGCACAGCAAGGGGCGGACGAACTCCTGGGCAATCCCCGCCAAGCTTCCGCCACTTTTGCAGAAGCGGGACGCGATTTTGATGCCTCATTTGCCGGGCTACAAGCCATACCTGAACCGGCACAATTCCCCAGCCTTGTCCCTCCATTCAGTTGGTATATTCGCCTTAATAAGGCAGCCATTTATTTGAACCGGGCAGGGAAAGACGCCTCGGCATTGGCTTCCTTATATCCAGAAACCAAGCCTTCGAGCGATCCTTCCGCCCTGGTCTCTACCCATAGTGCCGCCCTCGGAAAACTCTTCACTGAACAAGAGGCAGCGTTTGCGTCACTTCAGGAAAACATCGAGCATGCCGATCATGAACTGTCCCGCCTCCCTAGCTGGATATTCTTTTCCCGGGCCGATGAAGTACAGCGCCTGAAAGACAAGGTGCACGTCTTGGCAGAAGGCCTGCCGCGTGGGACAACCTTTATTCGGGAACTGCAAAATACATTGGGCAAGGGCTCCAGTGAGCCGCACACCGTACTGGTCATTTTTCAAAATGATAGCGAGCTGCGGCCGAGCGGCGGCTTCATGGGGAGCTACGCGGTTTTAACTGCCAGTAACGGTATTATCCGCTCGTTCCAGTTTGGTAAGGATATCTACAAGCTGGACCGTGAACTTGAAGCAGTGGAACGCATTACGCCGCCGCCTTACTTACAAACTATCTCTCCTACTTGGGGGTTCCGTGACAGCAACGTCGGACAGGGCTTTCTACCAGAGATTGGCAGCCAGGTAGCCGACTTTTACAGTAAAGCTTCTGGGACAACCCCCGATGCCATCCTTTTTACCGACCTTAGTATTTTGGAAGATATCCTCCTTGTTACGGGACCCGTTATGCTGCCCGGAACCACCACAGAGGTAACGGCAGACTCCGTCAGCACCGCCCTTACCACGTACATTGAAAAGGAATACTGGAATACCGAAGCAAATAAAATTGCCGTAGAACCTAAAAGCGTCATTGGCGATCTCATCCCCGTGCTCCTTGCCAAGCTGCAGCAAACACCTGGTTCCCAAGCCCAACTTCCCAGCCTGGTATCGCGTGCCGTAGGGCGGAAGTCGCTACAACTTTGGACATCAAGCCCCAACTTGGCCGAGGCTAGCAAGCCACTTTTTGCCACGGACTCACCCCCAACGGGCGATTGGATGAAAATTGTGCACAGCAACTTGGGAGGTAAAAAATCATCACGGAATATCACCCAACATGTGAAGGTGACTGAAAAACGACGGTTGCACGGGCGCGAGCGCACTATTGTCATCACGAGGACCCACACGGGGACGGGGACTTGGCCGGATGATCACAACCGTAACTATACGGAAGTCTATCTGCCACCAAGTGCAGAGATAGTGGAAGTCCCTAAGGGTAAGGGCGGCGAGAATCTCCTACCCGAATCTATACAAGCGGAATTGGGACTGACCGACAGCCACTGGGGCGGGGAGGTAAAAAGTGAGGAGTCGTGGGTTAAGGTTGGTTTTTGGTCTACTACCTCCGTAGGGGAAAAGACGGAGTTCACTCTAAAGTACCGATTGCCTGACGACATTTCCTCGCAACCCTTCACCTATTTGAAGCAAGCTGGCTCACGGAATGAGTCGCTTGAAGCCTTTCGATTCAAGGGGTCAGTGACAGGCAACGTAGACCTGGAGAAACGCTGGAGAATCTGGTAGGATCTGATGAGTTTGGGAAGGGTGGCAGAGTGGTCTAATGCAACGGTCTTGAAAACCGTCGGGTGAAAGCCCCGTGGGTTCGAATCCCACCCCTTCCGCCAACGTGAAAGTCCACCGCCAGGTGGGCTTTTGCGTTAGTGACGAACGAAGTAAGGAGCGTCATCCCACCCCTTCCGCCAAAAGAAAAGAGATCCTGTACATGGGTCTCTTTTCTTTTAGGAAATGCTAGTCTGGAAAGACATTACATTTCTCCCATGAAACCCCTCCTCCAAAAACTCAACCCAAAGCGCTTCTCCGGCCTCACATGGGCATGGATCATCGCCATTTCAAGCACTCTCGCCCTTTCCCTCTACCTGGCACTCACCCACTCGCCAGCAGCCATTATCTCCTTTGACGAAGGTTTCCGAGGCAGTGCCGGCATCCTTTTCAGTGAAAAAATCCGCTCGCTCTTCATGGATAACTTCCTGGGCAACCAGTCGGGCGCCCTGTTCCGTGAAGGCTTCAACGGTGTGATGATGTACACCCCAACCTGGACGGTTGTAGCCGGTGTACTTGGTGCTATCTTTGGCCCTACGGTAGAAGTGTTCCGTGCTACCACGCTCCTCTTCTATGCAGCCGGCATCCTTCTCACCTTCTGGTTCATTATCAAGGTGGACAACCGCCGCTTTGGCGCGCTCATCCCCGCGGCCCTCCTGGCCACCTCCCCGCTCTACCTTATCTACAGCCATCTCATCATCCTTGAGGTGCCGCTACTTGTGGGTTCAGGCGCCATTATCATGCTTCTCTACCTGTACGCGATGGGCTTGCTCCCCCGTACCTGGAAGTGGATTGTGGTCATCTCCCTGGTCTGCATGGCAGGTACCCTCACCAAGTTGATCGCCGTTGGGGTAATCTGGGCCACACTAGGCTTCTTTGCCGTTTCTTCCCTCATTCTCTTCCCCCGCCATCAGCTATGGAAAAAATACCTAAAGTGGGAATTCATCCTCTTTGCTGCCTGTTCCTTTGCCGCCCTTGCCGCCTTCAGCTACCTGCAGCAGTGGCGTTTTGATTTCAATATTGTCACCTTCCACACTAAGCAAACTGAGGGCATAACTGGCGAACACGGCGCTGCTTCGTTCGTACACACCGTATGGAACAACCGCGAGTTCTACTTAAGGGACTTCCGTAACATGCCTTTTCTAAGTTGGATTCTATGGATGGCACCCGTAGCACTTCTTATCATCCGCCGATCGCCCCTGAGTTGGCTCCTTGTTTCCTGGGTATTTGCTACGTACTTCCTCTTCTCCGGTGTCACCCCCCAAGTGCCGCAGTACCTTATGCCGATTTATTTGCCGATGGCATTGGCAAGCGGCCTCCTTGTCCTGACCGTTGCGGACTACCTGAAGGGTTGGCCGCTGAAACACATTGCTGCGGGAGTCCTTTCCCTCTTCCTCATTACCACCCAAGTCCAGGCAGTACAGAAAAGTGAAACGCATGGCTGGCGCGATGGTGAAACTGGCCAGCGCCAGGCTTCTGCGTACTTGGCAGAGCACCTAGGTCCGGGCGACCGTGTCCTTACCTGGCACGATGGCAACACCTTCCTCATCCGGGAAGCTGGACAGGGACGCGAGCTCCACATCCTTAACGGAAACAACGACCCTATCTGCCAAGATGCCATGGTTCAGAATACGGAATGGGCAATGAGCGTGTACCAGCCGCCGTATGTGAAAGAACGTGACCTAGCTATTTTGAATGCAGCTCCCTGGGAAGTTGCCGGGCGCTTTGGACCATCCGAGTCCACCATCATTTACCGCAATACCGCTCCCAAGTGGCCGTTTACTATTGAGGGAGAGACCTATAGCCCAACTACCGCCAAAAACGATCCTTCAGCAAAAGGTGGCCAGTACATTACGGTAAAGCACACCACAACAGAACCAGAGATATGGGGATGCTATCGTCAGTTGCCACTAGGGACGCTTACGGCAGACTTCATCCTCCGCCTTGCCAGTACGCCTGCCGATGCACAGGACAGTGACGTAGTGGCAAAGATCGAGTTCTCATCCTACCCAGCTGGTGAGCGCTCCGAACGCAATGTCACCCTTGGGGAACTTAAGGCCCAGAATGGCTTCGCACCTTACACCTTGAAAGTACAGCGCAAGCGCCTTAATCTCCCGGGCGAATTCCGCATGTTTGTGTACGGTGACTACGTGCTAGACTTTGACGCCATAACGGTTTCAAAGTAACCATGCCCCATCTTCCCCACCTTATCGAGTTCGTGGCCTTTACCCATGAGTTCCAGCGCATCCAACGGAGCATTTTTGCCCAGGGTGAAGAGAGGCATGAAAATGACGCGGAACATAGTTTCCAATTAGCCCTTACCGGCTGGTACCTCATTGAATCGGACAACCTCCCACTCAACCGAATCAGGATAGTTGAACTGGCCCTCACCCATGACCTAGTAGAGGTATACGCAGGGGACAGCCCGGTATTCCAAGAGAAAACCGGCTCCAAGGACGAAGATGAGAAAGAAGCGGTTCAGCAGCTCAAAAAACAGTTCCCGGGGTTTACCTCGCTTGAGCCCCTTCTCAATGAATACAAGGAGCGCGCCACTGAAGAGAGCAAGTTTGTGTACGCCCTGGACAAGCTGCTCCCCATCATAAATAACTACCTGGATGGTGGCCGTTCCTGGAAAATGGACAAGGTGTCCATCGGGCGGGTTATCCAGGAAAAGACAGCCAAAGTAGGGATCTCACCCGCGGTGAATGAGTACTACCCCGCACTCATAGAGCTTCTTCAAACAAAGCCTGAACTCTTTGGTGCTCATGACTAACCTCATTGTCTTTGATTGGGACGATGTCTTTACCCTTGGGTCCCAACAGGGGTATTTTCACTGTTATCAAGAGGCAGCCGCCTCGGTGGGCATCGATTTAGACTTGGAAATTGTACGCTCTCGAGTCCTACCTAAGTGGGGACATCCGGTGCACGACGAAGTAACAGACTTGCTTCCGGACCACCCTCACCTTGTGGATCAGGCAGTGGCTCACTATGAGAGCATCATCACCACAGAAGCTTTTACCCGCCACCTCACTTTTATCGAAGGTGGACGTGAACTCCTCACCAGCCTGGCACAAAAATACACATTGGCCGTTGCCTCAGGAAGTAATCCCATAACCCTACGCCAGGTAATCTTTCCGCAGTTTTCTGTTCCTAACGTATTTGACCAAGTTGTCTGCAGTGAAGATCCACCTGCCGATATGCGCGGCAAACCCCATCCAGATATGCTTCTTCACATCATGAAAGCCCAGGGAGCATCTCCGGAAGAAACACTCATGGTGGGTGACGGCCACGGGGACGTGCATATGGCACAAGCCGCAGGTGTTACCCCTGTAGTCGTACTCACTGGCGTGCTTAACCGAGAAGAAGCATTGCAACTTGGTGTGAACCATATTATTGGCCGCGTTACCGACCTGCCGCAGTTACTTAGAGAGATGGAATAAAAAAAGCCCCTCACCGGATGGTGAGGGGTGTGAAACCGGACTATGCTGCGTAGCTGGTCCGGAATTCATCAAACGCGGAAACCGCGACGTCCAACAGTTCGCCTTTAAGGCAAAGGTCGTCACAGAGCATCATGCGGCGGTAACCGATATCCCGTAACCAGGCCAGCTCACAGAAGTCTGAGCAGGAGGGAACGGGTTCGGCCACAACCGAGAGAAGTAACCGGGATGCCGCAATGGCGTCCGGGTCTTTCTCCGCAATCAGCTTGAGTGCGGGGAGGATGTCGTGCGGGCGGTCAACCTCAACGTAGAGGTCGCCGCGGGCAGCAACCAGCGAAAGGTTGTCGGCTTTCTTAAAACTGTTAGCAACATACTGGAGCCCAGCCTTGCTTTCAATCTTAAGTTGAATCTCGCTGTCGCGGCCAACCAGTTCCAGGAACTGGTCAACGTCGCGCTGCGATTCCACGTAGGAAAGGAAGTACCGTTTGAAACCGGCCTTCCTGACCTTTTCGATCTTTTGTAACTCCACGTCCGTGAAAAGCTGGCCGCGGACACGGAGGGACGAATCGCGGATGCAGATGGATTCGCCCGGCCTCAACCTAAACCGGGGACCCGTTTTAAAAACAAGCTTGTGTCCATCCTCCTCAAGGGCCACTAGCGTTGCCTCATCGGCTCCAGCTTTGAAGAGCACATCCGTCGGCGTGTTTACGCTGATGGGATGGTTCAACCTAAGCTGGAAGTCCACCGGGAAGTTATCGTGCACTTCCGTTATCCGCAGCTGACGCCCTTTGACGTCAAAGTACAGACTGTTACGTTCGCGTGGACTGAGCTTTCGAATACTCTCAAGCTCTTGATCCAGCTCATCGAGGCCGGTCATGGCACTGTTCAACCTAATCCCCTGCACCCGGTCATCGCTCAGAAACTGGGGGAAGTGGGTAAAGCTTGGCCAGAGCGTTACGAAGAGGTCGAGCGGGAGCCGCTGTGACGGCTCACGTTCAAACCCAGCTTTTGGGAAGAGGCGTGAGAACAGTTGTCCCAGCCCCTCCCCACGCTGCTTTATGTGGGGTTTAGTGGTCACCATTAGCCTACAACTTGGTCGTCAGCTTAGGGACCTGTGAGCGATGAATGGTGGCAAGCGATTCGTAAACGGTGTTCACTTGCTGGGGGGTTTGCCTGCCTTCGATTTCCTTCTGGAAGTCTGGATACCGGCTCGTTTCCTTGGCAAGGATGCCGAAGATGACATCCACCACCCTGTCGGCGTTGGGCAGCATGCAGATGCGGTCCTCCGTCAGCACATCGGCCCACTGCCTGTGGATCTGGCGATCCTCAGCACTTGGACCGTTGTCACCGGAACTGCCGTAAGGCTTCCGGATCAAGTACACCGAGTACTTGAGCATGAGTTCCGCAAAGACATCCTTGGCCATAAGCCTTTTTTGAATCTTCACGTGACACACGCTGTCCGCCACTTTGGGGTCAATCACTTCGTAGAAGCCCTCGTCCCCAATAATGATCAGGACGGGCCGGCTGGCATTCGGCATCTCCACATTGCGGGCCAGGTACAGGGCAGCGAGCTCATAGCTCTCCTGGTCCGTATCCCCGCCGCCGCCTTCGATAACGAGGCCCTTGAGCCGCTCTGCGAGCTCGGTGCCTTTGGCAAACGGCTGCGCCTGGATTGGGTAGTGGTCACCACAAGGGGCGTCACCAGTGGCCCCAAAGCAGATCTCCGTATCGTCGCCCAAGTACACCCGGCACTCGTGATCGAGGTACGGTAACTTGGAGAAAATTGTCTCCGGCCACTTGCCCATGGACCCGGTAACGTCTGTCCAGATCACCAAGGGCGACCGTGACATTGTCCGGAGCACTGGCGGCAGCAGGTCAGCGTGTGAAACATTTGCTTTGAGCGCCGCCCCATAACTGCGACCTGCATGGGTTTTGTAGACCTTACGGGCGGCATCGAAATCGTGCCCGTCCCATGGTCCCCTGTCGTAATCCCCGCCTTCGGGCATTTTATTTTCCTCCTTTGGCGCCCACTAGGGGGCAGATCGTCATAGTCGTGTCCAAACGCCGCGTTGCGGACGTGTTGAACGGCCTGGAACAAGCCTTTTTCTTCCTGGCACGGTTGAAGCGCGGGTTACGCGCAAGAAACTCATTGGATAACACCTCGATTTGTCAAAATTCGCTTCCAACGGAATGCGTCAAGTTGCGCCGTGAATATACCAGCTACTCCTGTAGCCGTCAATTGACTAATCTCAGAAAAACACTTTCTAGAGCTTGTTTTTCGCAGCCTTCACAAGGCCTGCAAACAAGGGATGAGGGATTTCCGGCCTACTTCTGAATTCTGGGTGGGCCTGCGTTGCAATAAAATAAGGGTGCACAGAGCGGGGCAGTTCAATAAACTCTACCAAGTTCTGCTCTGGCAGCATGCCGGATAGCACCATTCCTGCCTCTTCCAAAGCAGCATGATACTCCGGGTTTACTTCATAGCGATGCCGGTGACGCTCGGTCACTCCGCCATCTACCAGCTCATCAGGCCGGTATTCCTTATATACTGCCGCGGCCAAGCTTCCTGGCTTCAGTTCGGTACGGTAACTCCCCAGGCGCATAGTCCCGCCTTTCCTCCGAATGAGCTCTTGCCCGGGAATGAACGCAACCACAGGATGAGGCGCTTTCTCATCAAATTCCACGCTGTTGGCACCTTTTAGGCCGGCGTTGCGGGCAAACTCTACCACTGCCATCTGAAGGCCTAAGCAAATGCCTAAGAACGGCAAGTTGTTCTCGCGGGCATACTTTACCGCCGCAATCTTGCCTTCTACTCCGCGCCCACCAAAACCGCCTGGGACAATGAGGGCATCTACTTCTTTAAGGCGCCTGGTCATCCCTTTTTCTTCGGCATCAATTGCCACAATCTCCGCCTTCACCTTGTGGTGGATGGCCGCATGCCGGATGGCCTCGATCACTGAGAGGTAGGCGTCAGGGTTTTGTACGTACTTGCCCACCATCCCTATGCGGACCACACCTGTAGACTTCCGTTCTTTCTCACGCATAGCGTGCCACCGTTCAGCCGCACCGTTAGGTTCGTGCTTTGGGCGCATCCGGAAATACGAAAGGATGGCTTTGGCAAAGCCAGCTTTTTCCATGTTTTCTGGGATGGCATACAGGGAATCGGCGTCTGCCGCTTCAATGATCCGGTCCGGTGCCACACCAGTAAACATACTCAACTTTTCCCGTGTACCCTCTTCCAAAGGACGCTTACAGCGGACAACCAGCACGTCTGGCTGCAACCCATAGCTTCTAAGGGTGGCAACAGAGTGTTGGATTGGCTTGGTCTTGGACTCGTCAGAAGGGTAAATGTAGTCCACCTTTACCACATGGACAACCGCTGTCCGTTCCCGCTCCTCTTCCCGGAACTGCCGCAACGCTTCAATAAACGGTAACGCTTCAATATCACCTACCGTCCCACCAATCTCTACCGTTAGGAAGTCTACTTTTGATACTTCGCCAGCGACACGTACCCGTCGCTTAATCTCATCGGTAACATGCGGGATGATCTGGATGGTCTTGCCTAAGTAATTCCCCTCACGCTCCTGCTCCATTACGGCGCGGTATACTGCCCCGCTCGTAAAGTTGGAATACTTGGAAGCGTTTACATTGAGAAAGCGCTCATAGTGCCCTAGGTCCAGGTCGGTTTCCGCACCATCTTCCGTCACAAACACTTCGCCATGCTGGAAAGGGTTCATAGTCCCCGCATCCTCGTTCAAGTACGGGTCTGCTTTTAGTGGGGCTACTGAAAAACCGCGGTTTTGTAAAAGGCGACCAAGAGAGGCCGCCGTTATTCCTTTGCCGATGCCAGAAACGATCCCACCAGTAACGATAATTGTTCGGAATGGTCTTTGCTTCACCAAAACAGCATATCAAGTGGGGCAAACACGTTCAATTACCCGCCAACCGTTGGGCCTTTTCTTCCGCTTTGGCAAGCTCTTCGGGCGTATTTACCCCATGCCACTGCTCTTCAGGGACTTTAAACGCGCCAATCTCGTCTCCCTGTGCCAACCCCACATGGACTATGCCCGGAAGCGGGACCTCGCCTTTGTAGCGGGCATCTTCACCAACCTGCGTAAGCGCCTCCTTCACCCATTCAGTCTTGCCCGCATAGAGGCCGGCTGGAATATCCTTAGGCGGGGGTGTCTGAAAGGCCTCTTGGTCCTGGCGGATACGGGTAATCCTCCCTCCCCTGTGCTCAGGCACCTCTGCTGCATGGGTAGAATGGGTGACGCAGTACCCCATAGTAAGGGGGATGTTTTCTTTTTCATGGAACTGGACAAGCCCCGTCAGCATCTCTTTGGTGTAGAAATAACTGTCATCCGCCCCACTGACAATAAAGTAGGGGGTCTCAACGTGCTCCAGTGCTTTTGCCACTGCATAACCTGTGCCCTTTGGCTCTGCGGTTACATACACAAGGGGAAGATGGCTGAAGTGGTCTTTAATCTGCGCAGTATGCTCGCTGATTACCACGACCACCCTGTGAAAACCCATTGCCAAACCGGTTTCCACAATTGGCTGCATGAGTGGTTTCCCACCCACTTCCACGAGAGGCTTGGGCACTGGCTTTCCCAACCGCGACCCTTTGCCTGCCGCGAGAATGACAAGCGTCCAATTCGGTAGGGATGGGAGGGAGTGCTGCATCGGGAAGGGCTAATCTCGTAGAGAAAAATGATAAAACGATTTCACCCAAAAGCAAAGGAGCCCTTAGAGGCTCCTTTGCGGGATTAGGTATGAAAAGGAATCATTAATGCCGTTTCCCCTTCCTGCCTGACCCACTCTTTTTGCCACCGCCATCTTGTTTATTTACTGTAGCCCAAGCGCGTGCCTCTGCCTCGTCGCGGGAGATTCCACGCTGCTCATAGCTTTTTTCGATATGCTCGGCCTTGCGTTTCTGTTTGTCCGTATATTTGGACTTGTCTCCTTGTGACATGGCAACCTCCTGGGTTACATACTCAAGTGCCGCCACTATACGACGACTGGGGCATTTTGACAAGGCTTTGGGTATGAAAAAACCGGCCACTGTTGTGACCGGTCTGATACTGAAACTAGCAGCCTGCCCACCACGGGCTTTGGGCTTCCGCCGGGCTTATTGCCTCCGATAAGAGGGCAACAAACTCGTCGTGCCAGGTAATGAACTGCTTGAAGTCATCTGGCGTTAGAAGCGTGCCCCGAGCGAGGTCTTGGCGGATTACCTCCTGAACAGGGAGTGGGATGCTCTTAAGCCGACGCTGCGTGAGGTCGAGTTGGTCCTTGGGACCAATTGTAGTGTCCGTAGACCGTAGGAACCTGAGGAAGGAAAGGATTTCCTTTGCTCGCATTTCACGAGTCCTCCTGTCCAACTGTCTGAACCCCGCCGACACGTATGTCGCCAGCTTGAGCTGATGCGCCTCTGTGGGAATTACATCCGAAAGAAGTGCACGCATACCGTGCTTCACGCCAGCAGCCTTGGAAAGGCTGATGACCAAGCCGTCGATTGCTCGTTCCTTGTTTATTTGAAAGTCCATATATCACCAACCTTTTCGCCCGTGACTATAGCACAGAATGATGATTTTGTCCAGATCTAGGCACTGGGGGTATACTGTTTGTATGGAACCGCAAACAGCCGAGGCAGTAATTGCGCAGTGGGAACAACCTGAACGGGTTGGCATCCTTTCTAATAAGGGCGGTACCCGCAAGCTACTCCTTAT
>DATHWI010000115.1 GCA_035460805.1 Verrucomicrobiia bacterium
TTTGATGAAAGCGAAGCTAACCGCATGAAGCGGCTGGCCGACGGACTTCCCCCTCAGGGAGAGATGGATGAGCGGATCAATCAGCTCACCTATCTAGCCGGTACCGGCGACAAAATCTCCGAGCTTCAGCTTAAGCAAGTACTGGAGAAGAAACGACTCACCCTTGAAGGTAAGCCCCCGGAACCGTGGCGGCCCGCTACCCAAACACAGCGGCAGCGCGCGTAACTCCAAATCCGTAGCCAATTACCCATTGGCTACCAACAAAAAAGAACCAGCACTCTGGTTCTTTTTTGTTCTCAAACTTTTACCGTTTGATCTCGGTAAAACCTGTATACGGAATAAGGGCGTCTGGGATTTGAATAGACCCGTCTTCGCGTTGGTAGTTTTCCAAGATTGCCACCAAGATACGCGGCGAAGCCAGGGTAGTGTTGTTGAGCGTGTGTACAAACTGCGTCCCCTCTTCGCCCTTGAACCGGATTCCTAGTGAGCGGGCCTGCCAATCTGTGTCGTTGGAGCAGGAGTGTGTCTCACCATATTTGCCCATGCCTGGCATCCAGGTTTCAATGTCCCATTTCTTAGCCTGCGGATGTCCAAGGTCGCCACTGCAGTTCAAGACAACCTGGTAGTGCAGGCCAAGGAACTGGAGCATCTCTTCTGCCACTGCAAGCAGGCGACGGTGTTCCTCTTCCGACTCTTCGGGGCGGACAAGGGAAACCATTTCCACCTTTTGGAACTGGTGGACACGGTAGAGGCCGCGGGTCTCTTTGCCGTACGTCCCTGCTTCACGGCGGTAGCAGGTAGAGATACCAGCATAGCGAAGCGGGAGCTCTGTTGCTGCCAAAACCTCACCTGCCCGGTAGTTAACCAACCCAATTTCCGCTGTACCGGCTAAGTAAAGTTCGTCGCGCCCTACATAATATGCATCACCCATCTCTGCGTCTTCGGGTGAAGAAAAGTGCCCGGCGCCGTAAAAGGCTTCCTTACGAGCCAAGTTAGGCACCGTCATAAGGGTAAAACCATGCGAACGCAGGATGTCCAACGACCAGCGCATAACCGCTTGCTCCAAGATCACCAACTCATTCTTGAGATAGTAGAATTTCTGACCGGCCACTTTGGCGCCACGCTCCATATCCAAGAGATCCAGGGAGATGGCAAGTTCTTCGTGGTTCTTAACAGGGAAACCAAAGTCCTCCCGTTTACCCTCGGTCCGGATGACGACGTTTTCCTTGTCGGTTGCACCGGTTGGCACTTCATCGTCAGGAATATTGGGAATCTGGCGGTGGAGCACCAGAATGCGCTCTTCCAACTCAGATAGGGCGTGCTCGCTGTTCTTTACATTGTCGGAAAGGGTGCGGAGGCTTTCGCGCAAATTCTCGCGCTGCTCAGGGGTGGCCTGGGCCATCTCACCTGATTTAGCATTGAGCTCTGCCTGCGCTTGTTCAGTCTCGTTCCGCAAGGTGCGGCGCTCCGCGTCCAACACCAAAAGCTCGTCTAACACCGCCTGGTCACACCCCTTGCGGGCCATGCCGGCACGGACACGGTCCGCTTCATCCCTAATTCGTTTGATATCTAGCATGGATACATGGTGCCAGATCTGGACACATTTGCCAATTTTGGATAATGTGCGCACACTATTGTGAGAGGTACAACGATGTACATTTTAAAAAAGCCCTTGTTCAAAGAAGACTGGTGGGTTGGTCTCGTCAGAATCGCACTCATCCTCTTCTGCATCGCCTTCTTCGTGGCGATCTTCCTCTTCCCCATCCTCTTGGTTGGCGTCGTGGTTTCCGCGATCACCATGGGATACTACATGCACAAGGCTCCCGTCATGTCATGGGAGTACGAAACAGACGAGTACGACTCGGGCTTCCTCCAGCACGTCCAGGACACTGAACGTCTCAAAGCAGCCCTCGGTGAGACCGACCTTCCCCAGAACTTGGTCTCGGCCTAGCATTGAATCAGCCGGATACCCAATAGGGTGTCCGGTTTTTTGATACCCTAAAGCTAAGGAGAAACACATGAGCAACACACCACCAAAAGCGTTCCCTGGCGATATCAACGCCTACATTCTGGGCAAGATCATGAAAGAGATTGTGCGGCGCATCATTGCGATAACCGAAAGGCACCGCCTAACCTTCGAAGTGACCGAGAAAGACAGTAAAACCGACATGCCGGACTTCTTTACGAATGCCGACGTGGAGGCGCAGGAGCGGGCGGTCCAGTGGCTGCAAGAGTGCTTCCCTACCTGGGGGATTGTGGCGGAAGAGGCAGACTTCACGGCTGAGTGCAGCGCGGAAGGCTGTGACATTTTCTTTACGCTGGATCCCATCGATGGCACCAAGGCTTTTATTAGGAAGCAGTCCCACGGTATTGGCTGCATGCTCTCACTGGTTTACGACGGCGAAGTGATTGCCTCTTATATTGGCGACATCAACACCAAGGAAATGTATGGCTACCGGCCGGAGTCCCGTTGGGTATACCGCATCTCACAGTTCACCGATAACCAGCCGCTGGAGATTGTGCAGAAGCCTTTGGCATCCCTCATTGTTTCACTAAGGGACGAGCCTGGCGCTTTTTCTGAGGACATCTCACGCCACCTCTCCAGCAAGCGCTACGGAGGCCTTTTCAGCCACATGGAAGTGAGTGGCGGCAGCATTGGCATCCACATGGCCAGGCTCTGGAAAGGAGAAGTGGGCGCTATTCTATTGAGGCCCGGAAGCCAGAACCCCTGGGATTACGCACCCATCACCGGCATAAACCGCCGCCTCGGGTTCAAGTATGTCCTGCTTCATGAGGATGGGCCACGGGTAATGGAGGATGGTCCTATTACGCGGGACCCTGTCCTGTTGGAAGTCCCAACGCTGGTTATCCATGAGAATGCCGTTTCTGAGCTTCTAGAGAAGTGGTAGAGCATGTACAGTACTGCCACTTCCTGGTATAAAAAGGCAATTCAGGAGGTGAGCGATGTATTATCGGCTCGCAACGTTAGGATGGATCATTGTGGGATGCGTGGAGTTGTTCCTCATGGCAATTCTCGTCCCCGTTAAGGATTATGTGTTTGACCCGCTTTTCAGAAAGAAAAAGTCCCGCTGACGCGGGACCGACCCCAAGCCCCAGGTTACTGGGGCTTTTTTAATCAGCTTTCTCACTCGCCAAACCGAGGGAACTAGTTCTCTCCGTTTTTCTCACTCGGCCGCATTGTTGGGAAAAGAACGGTCTCCCGAACAGACTCAGACCCTGAAAGGATGGCCACAAGCCGGTCGATGCCGGCGCCAAAACCGGTCATTGGTGGCATGCCATGCTCCATGGCGCGGAGGAAATCCTCATCCAGACGCTGGGCCTCTGGATCACCCGCCAAGCGCAGCTTCTCCTGCTGTTCAAAGCGCTCACGCTGATCCAATGGGTCGTTCAGCTCGCTGTACGAGTTACTTACCTCAAAGCCGGCAATAAGGGTGGCAAAGCGCTCAGTAACCCGAGGGTCGCTCGCCTTCTTTTTAGCTAGCGGAGAAAATTCAAGCGGAAAGTCTACAAGGAACTGGGGCTGGATAAGGTGCGGGCGGGTTGTCTTCTTATAGAGCAGGTCAATCATCCGTCCACGTCCCAGGCGGCGGAAGGCATCGGCATCACCTACCTGCTGGTCTCCTCCCCCGGTACGCACGCCATGGTTGATGAGGCTCTGAATAAGCTCATCGTCAGAAGCATCTAGGATATTGATACCCGCATACTGCTGCACCACTTCCACATAGGAAATACGGGGCCACTCGCCGTCAAAATTAAGCATGTGCTCGCCGCGCTCAATTTGGAGCGTACCGTACACATCTTGGACTACCCGCTGGAACATTTCCTGAACCAGGGCCATTTGCTCTGTGTAATCGGCGTACGCCCAATAAAATTCGAACTCTGTAAACTCTTGAAGGTGCTGCGGGCTCATTCCCTCGTTACGGAACACCTTGCCAATTTCAAAGACCCGGTCAAAGCCACCGGCAACCAGGCGCTTCAGGTGAAGCTCAAGGGAAATACGGAGGTAGAAGTCCGTGTCCAGCGCATTGTGGTGGGTAATGAACGGCTCTGCATCGGCACCACCAGGGATATGCTCCAGCACGGGAGTCTCTACCTCAATGAAACCCTTCTCGTGCATGAAGGAACGGAGGCTGGCAATGAGCTTGCTGCGCTTAAGGAAACGGTCACGCACGCCATCGTTCACCAAAAGGTCTAGGTAGCGTTGGCGTTGGCGCGCCTCTACGTCTTGCAAACCCTTCCAGGCGTCTGGGAGTGGGCTCAAGGTCTTGGCAAGGATCTTCCAATCATGAACCTCAAGGGTAAGCTCGCCACGGCGGCTCACGAACAATGTGCCGGCTGCCCAAAGGAAATCAGCCGTATCAAGAAGCTGGAGACGCTCAAACAATTCTTCAGAGAGAATGTCCTTTTTGAAAAGAAGTTGGAGCTTGCCGGAAACATCCTCAAGGTCCATAAAGACTAATGCCCCTTGGCCGCGCATGGCCACGATACGGCCTGCGACAGCGCTACCACCCTCGTGACGACCCTCTATCTCCAAATGGTTCCCCTGTGCCCGCACAGTAGCAATCTGCTCGTGTGGCGGGGTTATAGCGGGGTACGGGTCTACGCCTAAATCGCGCCAGGCTTGGAGGCGGGCGCGGCGGGCGGCAAATGGATCTAGGTCGTCGAAGCGGTAATTCACAGGCTAATCTTAGCGCTTTATTCTGATTTGCTCAAACAAAAATGCCCGAGGAGACCCGGGCATTTTCTCTCTCAAAGTCTCGGGTGAGGAGAACTAATTGATTTTTTTGACCTTATAGCCAATGGTACCACCATCAGGGATGGATACCTCAACGGTCTGGCCAACCTTGGCGCCGAGGAGTGCTTTTCCGAGTGGTGATTCAACGGAAATGTGACCACTTGCGGGGTCAGATTCAGCGGAACTTACCAGCTGGTACACTTCCTTGTCACCGTCTACTTCCACTTCAATCCGCGCCCCAATAACGGCTTTGTCATGGTTGGAAGGGTCTTCATCAATCACGCGGGCCTTCTTGAGAAGGGCCTCTAGTTCTTCGATACGCCCCTCAATCATAGACTGCTGCTCACGAGCGGCGTCATATTCGGCGTTCTCCGAAAGATCCCCGTACTCACGGGTCTCTTTGATCTTCTTGATGATTTCCTTGCGATCGACCGCGATGAGCTGGTCGAGCTCAGACTTGAGCTTCTCGATGCCCTCTTTGGTCAGCAGGATGTCTTTCATGGCAAACGTTAGTAATCAGAGCACTAAGCGCGGTTAAATAAAAAAGCAGCCAGAGGCAGCGCGCTAGTGCGTTAACGGATAAATACTAGCAGAAGCACTACCCTTGTCAATGGGATATACGGGCCTTCTGAGAAAAGAAAAGGCCCGTACCCTATAGAGGTACAGGCCAGAAACAGACTACGTCCCCACTAATACAGGCACCATTTTCCTCGGGTGCGCCTGAGGAACGGCAACGGTTGCCATGGTGGCGAGGGTTGTGATGAGCCACTCCAGTGTCACACCAGGCGGCACGACCTCTGTGATGCGGTACGTTGGGACCGTGGGATCCCCGGTTGTTTGGACAAGGCTGCGCAGGCTAGGCACCTGCTTTTCGCGTGGATGCATGACCGTGAAATCTTGGTCCAAAGCTGCGAGGTGGGGCGCAAAGAAACAGTGGAGAACTTCGGCTAGGAAGTTGGCATCCCCCGTCATCCAAGCGTTCTCCATCCAGAGCCTGGCCAAGGACAGGTCCTCTTCTTTCAAGCAGAAGAAACTTCCGGTGCGTTCAGCCTGGAAAACGTCGTACCTTTCGGAGACACGTACAAATTCCAACTGACCCTCTGCGGGAGGAAACACGAGCAGGCGGTTGTCTACCGCAAGCGTGTATTCATCGATGAGCGTCAGGAACCGAGGGTCACCGAGCCCAGTCTCAAGGAGCGAGGGGGCCATGGGCGAGCGCACAATGCGCCGCTTCTGACATTTTTCCCTACTCACACTGGTGCGGAGCACCCTTACCAAGTAGCGGACTACACTTCGCTCTGCCCGGGTGGGCACACGAGCAAGGCAGTCGGTCATATAGTTAACATCCATGTATAGATGTGCCTCCAAAGAACTTTGCACTATTTCATGCAACGCTCTCGATGGTACTAAAAAAGCCCCGGCCAAACAAGCTTGTCTAACCTGGGACTATTCGAGAATGGCTTTGATACGCCGTACCCCGGCGCTTACCGCTTCTTCCTTTTGGATAGAGAATTTTCCGAGCGTCCCCGTGTGCTCTACATGGGGCCCAGTACAAATTTCCTTGCTGTAACCGCCCATATCGTACACGCTCACCCTATCACCATACTTGTGCCCAAAAAGCCCAATGTAGCCCTGCTCAAAGGCTTCCTGAGGGCTCATCTCCGCACGGCTAATAGGAAGATCGGCAGTAATCTTTTCATTGACCAACTGCTCAACCCTCTCTACTTGTTCGGGTGTCATTTTTTCCGGATGAGCAAAATCAAAACGCAAACGTTCAGAGTTGATGTTGCTTCCCTTCTGCTGGACATGGTCACCTAATACATCGCGCAGTGCCTGGTGGAGAAGATGGGTTGCCGTGTGGTACTTCACCGTTTGCTCAGAGTGATCGGCTAACCCACTAGAGAACTGGCCCGCAGAAGCAGTGCGGGAAAGGTCTTGGTGTTTCTTGAATTCGGCTTCAAACTCAGCCTCATCTACCTGCACACCCTTGCTTTGGGCGTACTCGCGAGTCAGTTCCAGAGGAAACCCATAGGTTTGGTAGAGGTCGAATGCGTCTTTTCCCGTAAGGGATTCCCGGCGCTCAATTTCTTTCTTACCTTTACTGAGGGATTTGTGGAACTTGCGGGCCTCATCGGTAAGGACGGCGACTGTGTGGGCCACATCAATGGCGTAGATGCCTGAGTAGAGAATGGAGATAGCCTCTACCAGCTTACTAATAAGGACCTCTAGCTGGGCACCATCGTCCTCAAGTCCAGTGTGAAGTACCGCGCGGCGGATAAGGCGGCGCACAATATAGCCCCGGTCTTTGTTGCTTGGGAATACGCCATCACCAATGAGGAAGGTGGCAGCTTTCAGGTGATCGGCAATGATTCGCTGCGACTCAGGAGTGCTACCTGGGGCCCACTCCGCAATCACCCCAAGAAGACTCGTGAAGAGGTCCGTTTCAAACACCGTTGGAACATTCTGGACAACTGCACAAATGCGCTCCAAGCCCATGCCTGTATCAACATTACTATGCTCCAAAGGCTGGAAGGACTCGTCCTGCTCTTTGCGGTACTGCATGAAGACGTTGTTCCAAATTTCTACCAGCCGACTACCTTCAAGGTCCGGCATCCCCGTAGCGTCAGTAAGTGGCCCAACGCCCTCACCTAGGTCGTAGTAAATTTCAGTGTCAGGGCCGCATGGACCAGTCTGCCCGGCAGGTCCCCACCAGTTGCTGGAGTCCGAAAATATCCGGCCGCCCTCGGCGATTGACACGTCCACCAAGGCTTCTATCCCCCGCTCTTTAAATGCCTCTTTCCAGAGTCCAATGGACTCTTCGTCCCGGGGCGCGTTGGCATTTCCAGGAAAGATCGTAATGTAGAGCCGGGCAGGATCAAGGCCTAAGCCCTCGCCCTCCGATGTAAGGAACTGGAAGCTCCA
>DATHWI010000116.1 GCA_035460805.1 Verrucomicrobiia bacterium
TGAGCTGAAGGCAACCAAAAATGTTTCCCCGGATCCCCGCGCTCTTCCTGACACAAACCTGGAATCACTCCTCGCAGAGTTTCCCCTCCCTGCCACCCCGTCACGGGCAATGGCTCAGGAAGTCCGCACTGAGAAGCCTAGAGTTCTCAAAGAAAAGAAGCCCCGTTCTTTCAAAGGCGTGAAGCGCCTTGCCCTCCGCACTGCCGTCCTGGCCCTTATGGCGACAGCGGGTTGGACTGGCGTGCAGGCACTCCAAGACAAGGAAGCTGGTCAGGTTGCTGGAGTAACCACCGCTACAACCCCTATTCCTGATGCAACCCTGACAGAGAACCCCGCCAACAAGTACAAAGAATCCTTTGCTACCGTTCCTTTTGCCCAAACCGAGTGGGAGAACTTTGCCGACCCAGACCTTGGCTTCACGGTACGGTACCCCAAGAACGCCACCAACATTGTCCGGACTAGCACCAATGCCTGGTTCCTTCGTTACGATGGCTACTTCCTGAAGGTTACCGTTGAGACAACCAACGACCAGCTGGATGGCTGGTGGGCCAAGAGCAAAGGCTTTTACGAAGAAGGAAACACAATCTCCAAGGGTACCTTCAAGAGCCGCCCGGCGTACATCATCCGCCCTACAGAACCCACCAAAAGCAGCGGGACTACTTACTTTGTTGCTAGTAAGACAGGTGTGACCCACATTTTCGTCCGGGATGAACTAGACCCTGAAACTGACGATGCCAAGCGCATTACCAGCATGGTAAACAGCCTGACCCTCACCAACTAGGGTGTTATGGAGGGATATCTTTCACTTGCACTCAAATACCTCCTTAGCCCAGCACACTACCTTGCTGGACAAATAGGGCTGCCTTCCCACCTCCCTGCCGTAGAGCTTGGGGTGGGCTTAGTTTTTCTCGCCTCCCTTTTTGGTCTCGCGCTACTTGCCCTGTACTCTTGGCTGCACACAAAGCGCACCATCGCCCTGGTAACCTCCGTAGTCTTAGCAGTGGGTGGCGTAATAGGGCTCCTCACGAGTGTCACAGTGCCCCATACGTGGCTTTACCTTCTTATCCTAGACATTGTTGCTGCGGACCTGTTTTGGCGCCTCCTTACCCGCCAGGGCATGCCCCGTGGGATACGCCGCGCCGGAACCGTTTGGGCCACCGCCTCGCTCCTTCTGAGTGCAGGCACCCCAGCCCTCTTTTTGTTCCATACCTACTTCTCGGAGCAGCGGGCCAATACAGCCATTGAAAATTACCTCATCGCAGAACGCACCCACCTCCTAACAGCAGAACAGGAAAGAGTCACCGGGGCCGTGACAACATTAAGCACCTCCCCGCAGTTCTCCGGGGTTGAGCTAAGTCCAGGGAACCCGGTCCTCATTTCCCTGCTCCAACAAATGTCAGTCACTGAGCGGATATCCTACCTAGTCCTTATCAGTAAGTCCGATAAGAAAGTGCTGGCACGCACACAGCCGGCTGCCGCCTTTGGTGATACCTGGCCGGTTGATTTGTCGGACATCACCACTGGAACGGCATCGGGCATCACCCTGTCTGAACGCGCCATCCCCCTTGTGGTAAGTGCACATCCCCTTAAGGATAACGACCTCTATGCCTTAGTGGGCGGGATCCAGGTTGACCAAACCTACCTGACCACAAGGGTGGCAGGAAGCAAATATCCTCTCTTTATTTCTTCCAACCGGGGAATAACCGCACTGGCTGGCTCCGATGGCAACATCCTCAATGCCTTAAGTTCACAGAGCATTGATACGTACCTCGCTGACCGGACAGGTAAAGCCGGCGCCTTCACCCTAGCTAGCAACAAGAAAAAGTACCTCGTCCGCACCCTGCCAGTCATGTCGGGTGATACTGCTGTAATCACCTTAGGGGCAGCCCATGAGGATGCCGGCATTGGCATGCGCCTTCGCTTGGACCTGGTGCTTATGGTGGCCGTGGCAATACTAATCTTAGTCCTCCCTGCCCTACTGTGGAGAAAGAAGGAGGAAACCCATGAATAAAACCTTGCAAGCCAAAGTTCTCCTCATTACGGCTTTTCTGCTCCTGGCGTGTGCTGGCGGATTAGCTTCTTGGTTGGGACACATTGTACTTGACCCCATTAGGAACGTGCAGGTGACGGCTACAGGAAGCTCCATATACGCCGAACCTCGGACCCTTTTCCGCAACGGAGGGTACCTGGCGCAAGTAGGACAGCCAGTTGCCATTCCGGTTGGTATCGATAGCAACGGTGGCAGCCTGGGCAATATCACAGCCGATTTTCAGTACAGCCCCTTGGATATGTCAGTAGGGCTTGGTGCAACAGGCAATTCTATTTGCAATGCCTTTACCAGCAGGGAACACGATACCGTGACCGGGAGGTTTGTAGTGAGCTGTACAGCACCTACCAGTACTGGCGGACAAGTGGCCCCTTTTGTAACGTTCATCGTTACACCGCTCCGCAGCGGCGTGCACCCCATTAAACTCGCTGGCCGCCTGAATGAATATGCGGTCATTACTGCGCAATAGATCTAGATTCAAACCGGGAATTCTGGTACGGTCGATAGGACGCAAATTTGGCAGGG
>DATHWI010000117.1 GCA_035460805.1 Verrucomicrobiia bacterium
AAGGCCGAGGCCTTGGTGCGCTGGAACCATCCTACCCGCGGCTTTGTCCTGCCAAACGAGTTCATTCCGGTGGCAGAAGAGGGCGGGCTGATTGTGGAGATTGGTGAGTGGGCCATTGAGCAATCTTTGCTTCAGGTGAAAAAGTGGGAGTCGCAAGGGGTGAGGGACTGCCTCATCATCAGTGTGAACATTTCGCCCATTCAGTTTATTCAACCCGATTTCATCGATAAGCTGCGGAAGATCTGCAAGCGTCTCAAGGTGAAGGACCTAAGCTGCCTGCAATTTGAGATTACAGAGGGGACGCTCATGAACAACTTGTTCGTGGCTAGTGAGCAGTTGTATGCCTTGAAGGAACTGGGTGCCAATATTAGCATCGATGACTTTGGGACAGGCTACTCCTCACTGAGCTACCTTAAGGAGCTTCCCATTGATCAGCTTAAGATTGACCAGAGTTTCATCCGCCACTGCCTTACTGACGAGCGGGACCGCGCAATTGTGGCCACCATTATTTCCCTGGCACGCTCCCTTCACCTCAATGTGTGCGCGGAGGGGATTGAACATAGCGAGCAGCTAGGCTTGCTCCGCGGCCTTTCCTGCGACGCAGGCCAGGGCTACTTGTTCAGCAAGCCGTTGGCCCCAGACGAGTTTGCCCGCCACTGGAAGAAGGGCAAAGCCACGAAGGTATTAAAATAAGACCCCGGGCGGGGTCTTATTTTGTTATACCAAGGTAAGGATGGCTGCTACGGTGAGGCCGATGCCAAGTGCCACCGTGAAGAGACCCTTTACGCAGTAGTAGTCCGGATCAACGTTGTTGTCCGCCATAACGCCTCCTCAATTTACGTGGATAGGGTGCTCCCTTCTCCGGGGCACCGTTTTCATAGCTAACTTGTAGCAAGAAAAGGCCAAAATGGCAATAAGAAAAGGCCCATCCAGGTTGGATGGGCCATGAAGGGCTGAGGCTATTCGCCTTGGGGATTTTCCCTGAGCCGCATTTGTTGCTCATGGTATTCCTTCAGGGTCAGGCCTTTCTCGAGGGCCTCCTCAAGCGAGGGGAGAGGTGCTTTGCCTTCCCGGATATTTAAGAGGTCCTCACGGAGTCTTTCCCTGGTGTGGCGAAGTATCTTTGTCTCGTCCTTGGAGGCGATCATGTCCAGCGAGGCTTCGTTGACGATGCCCGCAGGGTCCAGGTAGTCGCTGAAATCATCGACAATCCTGATGCCGGCAGTGACGCTGACGCGCACTGGCACGCCATCGATGACGATGGTCCGGTTCCGCATGGTTTCCGAGACTCGGCGGGCGAGGCTCTTGATCAGCTTTACCTGGTCCGAGCGAATGGGCTCGACGCCGTCCGTCTTGATGAGAATGTCCGGGTGTTTCCACCAGGGCAGGTCGTAGGGGACGATCCAGCAGAACTCGTCACCGCCTTTTCTGTAGACGGCATCTAGGCTTCGGATGTTCTCGCTAAGGATGGCACCAAGTTCGCGGATGACAATATCACCGCCGCTGTGCCCGTACTTAGTGTTGAACATTTTGAAGTCATCAATGTCGAAAAAGATGACAGCAAAAGGATGCCTCTGCTCGATGAGCGATTGGATGCACCGCTTCCCGTGGGCGTCCGTGTAAACACAGCTCACCATTTGGTCACGGTTTTTCAGCTCAAACGTTTCCGTATGGTCCACCAAGTCCACTTTGACGAGTGGCACGCCTTGCCGTAGCGGTGACGCGGTCACCCCTATGTACCGGGCATGGATCAGGTGGGCCAGCGGCTCATCTTCCCGGTTGGTGTACCGGGGGATGGTGAGCATGACATGGTCGGTCCTGCCAGCGCGCATTTGCTCGGAAAGGTGTTTCCAATTCCTCATGTGGTCATGATGCCGCTTAAAGAACGGCAGCATCGTGAAGTAAAAGGGGCTGGGCACCTCTGGCAGGGCAAACATTTCCAAGGCGGGCTCGTTCAGTGCTACGACTACAGGGTCTGCGCTATCGGGCTGAAGGCGTAAGAGCGCTACCGGAATATCGCTCATGGCGATGTTCTCTTTGCACTCATGAATGAGCTCGCGCTCGGTGCATTGGGGGTCAAAGACCTGTTTGACGTGTGCGAGCGTTGAGCGCCACGCACGATGAAAATACGTTTTTGGCTGCTTCTGGGCTCTGGTAAACACGTTCTCTCCTTTTTCAAAGTGCCAATATTTTGACACTGACAAGCATGCCTTGACCGTACTGCACGAAGCCCTTTTAGTCAACCTGTACAGGTTAGAAGAAGGTCAGCGGGTCAAGCCATTTGGTGAGCTCTGCCTTGTCCTGCACGTACCCCCTAAGGTCAATGGAATCGCTTTTAAGCAAGCCAAAGTGCAGGTGGCGCCTTTCCCCACTCGTCTCGGCGCTATAGGCCGTGCCTAGTACCCCTAGCTGGTCACCTCGCTTCACTGGACCTTCCTTAATAAGTGAAGATGGCCGGAGGTGGCCATAGATGCTGTATACTTTTTCTTTTTGAAAAAGATGTTCAATGACAACCAGTCCGCCGTAGCCATCCACTACGGTGCTGCGGACCACGGTCCCGGCAGCAATAGCCATCACGGGGATGTCGCTGGTGATATCGCCATACTCTACATCTACGGCTGTGTGGTAGCCCCTAAAGCGCTCTGGCTGTACAGGTGAGTTGGAGGGGCTTACAAACGTGCCTACTACCTTTTTGGTGGCGCGCTCCCGGAACTCTGCAATGGGAAAGGTGTAGGTGGGAGTGGGTGTGGGTTGCGGAGTGGCGTCAGCGGTGGGGACGGAGCTGGGCGAGGGAGATATAACGGGGGAGGCAGTAGGGCTAGGAGTAGCCCTGGGGGGCGTGTCATTGCGCACAAAGAAAAGCCCTGTCCCCAGGATGGCAAGCCCAAAAAGTGTAAGGAGAAGTTTGTGCATAGGGTGGTCCTGTATGCCGTATACTGACACTAACATGTTACGCAGTACCGGCAACGCCCGTAGTACTAGGTGAACCCTTTTGTTTAATATGACAGCTACCTCCATAGAAGAAGCGGCGATTGCCCAATGCCAGGCCGGCGACCAGCAGGCCTTTGGCGTGCTGTACGAGGCTCATGTAGAGGCAATGTATGCCTACTTCTTTTACCGGGTGCAAGAAAGGGAGTTGGCCGAGGACTTGGTGTCCCAGCTTTTCATGCGGGCGTTGTCCAGAATCAAGCAGTACAAAGGCGAGAAAGGCAGCTTTAAGGGTTGGCTTTACCGCCTCGCGCGCAACATCCTTATTGACCACTACCGCTCCCACAAAAAAGTTTCTTCTTTGGAAGAAGCAGAGCAGGTGGCGGGGAAGGATGACGTGGCTAAGGCTGCATCTACCCGCCATCAGTTGGCGGCAGTGGAGGCATACCTGCAAAAGCTCCCGGATGCCCAACGCGATATGGTGTATATGCGCCTGTGGGACGAGCTTTCCTATGAAGAAATTGCAGAGCTTACTGGCAAAAGCATTGGCAGCTGCAAAATGATACTTTCACGCACCTTGCGCACCGTCCGCCACGACTTGGCGCACGTGCTGCTTGGTTTCATCCTTATGATAATTACCCTCCAATGAAGCCTTACCAAACATTGCTTGAAGAGCTGTTTGCGGCCGACCCTTCCCTTAGGGAGCATGCGGCTGAAATTGAAGCATTACTTCCCACCTTACTAGCGGCAAAGCCAGTCCCTGTTTTGGACGAAGCTTTCCGGATATCCCTTAAACAGCGCCTTATGGATTCTCCTATTGCACAGCAACCCCTGCCGCATGGCCTCTTTATGCGCAACGCCTTTATTGGCGTGTTGGCCCTTGCGGTGGCAGGCGTCAGTACCATTACCTACCTGGGTACCCGTTCTGAGCGGGAGGGTACACCTGTGGTGACGACATTGGGCAAGGGGGCATTTGGTACGCTGGCCAGCTCCGTGGGCTCTGCTGGTATGAGTGAAACAAAAGCTACGGATATGGCTTCACCGGCCATTGCCAGTTCTGATGGTGGTGCGCCTAGTGCTGGGGTTACCATGTCCGATGAGCGCTCCAGTTCCAGTACCTCACCTGCTTTGACGGGGGTATACCGGTTCTCCATCCCAGAAGGGGGTATTCCTGCGCTACCAAGCGACCAGCTGGATGTCTACAAGCGGGTGACCGATGCGCGTATCGCCGAGCAGCTTGGCATCCAGATGCCTTTGGTGAACCTGAAGAGCTTTGAGAATGCCAAGTTGCAGAACTTTACGCTGAACCAAAAGGATGGGTACACCGTTACGGTTGACCTAGACCGGGGACGGATCTCCATTAGCGACAATGTGTACCGGACCATGGATTCCACCATGCGGAACACTGTGGCACTTACGGATGATGAGCTAAAAACCATTGCTAAGGACTTCTTGTCTGCACATGGCGTGGCAACAGGCAGCTATGGTGAACCTGTTGTGCAAAAGTCCTACGATTACGCTGTTGCTGCGGAAAAGCAAATTGCTCCTGAGATGGCCCAGTCCATGATTGCCTTCCAGGTTCAGACGGGTACAGTCTTGTTCCCACTGCTCCTCAACGGTAAGAAGGTTGTTGGCATGGGAGGTGAGACGGTGGGGATGACCGTAAGCATTGATACCCATACAAAGCGCGTAAGCTCTGTGTATGACATCTTTACCAACCACTACGAGAGTTCTGCTTACGACGTAGAAAAATCCGCCGAGAAAATTAAGGAGATAGCAGAGCTTGGCGGCATGTACAACAAGTATGGCGCCGCAGGGTTCACTGAAGGGGAGACCAAGAGCCTAGGCTTGGACACTCCTGAGCTGGGGTACATGCTTCTCAGTACCTACGTTGAAGGCAAGGACATAGAGTACTTAGTCCCAGCTTATATCTTTGCCATTAAAGATGCTGTAGTAGGCTCTTGGCAGGAGCGTGTGGTGGTGCCCCTCATCCCTGAGCTGATTGCTGAGGCAGGGGTTGGTGCTAGCGCAGGCGGTGGCGGGGAAATTATGCCTCTTGATGCCGTTGCTCCTGCAACTGCTATCCCGCAACAGTAGGGCGCACCTCTTTCCGCCAGACAAACTTCAGGCCCGACCAAACCTGGGAAACTGCGCAGACCTTGACGTCTACCAGGCCCAGGGGAAGACACACTTCTCGGAGTGTGTCTTCTGTTAAGTCCGTCGCAAAGCCACTCGCTTTCTTGGGCCAACTAATCCAAATGGTACCGTGGGGACGTAGTACATCGACCAACGATACAAGCTCTCGACGGAGCTCGTCTTTCCTGGTTACGAACAGGTGAATGAAGTCCACTCGTTCCATAGGCTTTCCAGGTTTGATCGATGCCTCGAGGGGTAATGGTCCGAGGAGATCTGCGTACTCCGCGGGGCTGTGCACCACATGCACAGTAGTGCCTTCCTTAATGCCAAGCTTGGCTACCAAGGGGGTGGCGGAGTATCCTTCAAGTGTATTCATGCGGGTACTGTAGCAGAAAACACCTTGTTTTCTGCGTATTTCTGGTGCACCATGACACCAAATACCGTCCTTAACCCGCACCTCTATGGAGAAGATTGTCAAAACCGAGGAAGAGTGGCGGAAGGAACTGAGCCCCGAACAGTACCGGGTCCTAAGGGAAAAGGGCACAGAGCCTCCTTTTGCCAACGAGTATTGGGATAACCATGAATTGGGCACGTATGTGTGTGGTGCCTGTGGCTTGCCCCTCTTTAGTGCGGAAGCCAAGTTTAACTCTGGGTCAGGTTGGCCCAGCTTCTTTACGCCCCTTGTAGACGAAGCGGTGGAGTTGGTAGGCGATACAACCCACGGCATGGTGCGCGATGAGCTGGTCTGTGCCCGCTGTGGCTCTCACCTGGGGCATGTCTTTGACGATGGCCCAGCCCCAACAGGGAAGCGGTACTGCATGAACTCGCTCTCCCTTCGTTTTTACCCGGAGGAATAATGACAGAAACAATCACCTTGGGTGGCGGTTGCTTTTGGTGCATCGAAGCGGTCCTCCAAGATTTGAGAGGGGTAGAATCGGTAGTTTCCGGGTATTCAGGCGGGAGCGTGGCCAACCCCACCTATGAGCAGGTGTGCGGTGAGCGCACAGGTCACGTTGAGGTGGTGCAAGTGGTTTTTAAACCAGAAGAGATTTCCTTGCATGACTTGCTGACTATCTTCTTTACCTTGCATGACCCCACACAGCTAAACCGTCAGGGGAACGACATTGGCCGACGGTACCGATCGGTAATCTTTTATCATACCCCCGAACAGGAGGCTATGGCGAATGCGGTGATAAAAGAAATGGTGCACAAAGAGGTTTGGCCAGGGAAGATTGTGACTACCCTTGAGCCGTTTGAGGCTTTTTACCCGGCGGGGGAGGACCATCAGCGCTATTATGAGCGGAACATGGACCAGGCGTATTGCCAAGTAATCATCGCGCCAAAGGTGAGGAAGCTCCGCAAGTTCTACTCAGACAAATTGCGGGACCAGTAGGGAAAGCTGCCATGGGGCAGCTTCTTTTTTGTGTAAAGATCTTGACATCAATGGAAAGTATACTTTACATTTACGGCATGCAACTATGTGATATTTGCGGGCTACGCCCCGCTACAACCAAGTTAGTGGTAAGGAGAAATGGCCAGGAGCGTGTGCTGCACCTGTGTGCGGAAGACTATGCCCAAATCCGCCAGCGCCAGAGCTCATCTCCCTTTGAGGCATTGCTCTTTGGCGAGCATGACCCTTTGGATGCGCCTGTAACAAACAGGGAATCGGTTGATATCACCAAATACCTTTCGGAAAGCGCACGGGCAACCCTAGACCGCGCGGCCCTGGTGGCGGGAAAATTCGGCCGCCGCGAGATTGATACTGAGCACCTCCTCTATGCCCTCACCCAGAGCGAGCTTATCGAGCAAGTGCTCACTGGGTTCAAGCTCCGTACGGAAGATATCCGCGGCTACATTGACGCCAACACCCTCAACGAAGGCAAGGAAGCAGAGAGCTTTACCCTTACACCACGCGTAAAACAGGTAATGCTTCGTTCCTTCCAGGTTTCCCAGGAAATGGGTCACAGCTACATTGGTCCCGAGCACATGTTGGTTGCTCTGGTAGAAGAGCAGGACGGTATGGCCGGGGAGCTGTTGCGCAAACTAGGCCTTACCCCGCAGAACCTCCGCGAAAAGACCCTGAAAGTATTGGGTGCCAAAGAGCGCGGGGCGGACTTGGCTACGGTGGATACGCCAACGCTTAACCAGTACTCCCGTGACCTTACCGCCAAGGCCAAACAGGGTAAGTTAGACCCCGTGATTGGCCGGGCCAGTGAGATTGAGAGTACCATCGAGATTCTCTCCCGCCGCACCAAAAACAACCCAGTTCTCATTGGCGAACCCGGTGTGGGAAAGACAGCTATTGTAGAGGGCTTGGCTCAGAAAGTAGTCTCCGGCATGGTGCCGGAAGAATTGCTGAACCGGCGAGTCTTAGAGGTGAATATTAACGCCATTGTGGCGGGTACCCGCTTCCGCGGTGAATTTGAAGAGCGCATTCAGAACATCCTCAAAGAAATTACCGAACACAAGGACAGCCTGATTGTCTTCATTGACGAGTTGCACACCTTGATTGGCGCGGGCCAAGGCGGGGGTGAGGGCGGCCTGGATGCATCTAACATTATTAAGCCGGCCCTGGCGCGTGGCGACCTGCACCTGATTGGTGCCACGACGCTTAACGAGTATCAGAAACATATCGAGAAGGATGCCGCCTTGGAGCGCCGCTTCCAGCCGGTTTTGGTTGGTGAGCCAACGCCGGAGCAGGCCATAGAAATTCTCCGTGGTTTGCGCGATGCCTATGAAGCGCACCACAAGGTGCGCATAACTGATGAATCGCTTACTGCTGCTGTGGAGCTTTCTGACCGGTACATTACCAACCGGTTCCTTCCTGACAAGGCAATCGATTTGGTAGACCAGGCCGCGGCTCGGGTGAAGATTGCTATGAACTCTTTCCCACCTGAAAAACAAGAAATGGATGAGAAGCTGGCCAGCTTGCGCCGTGAGCACGAGGCGGCAATCAGCCATAAAGATGACCAGCGGGTAGAGAAGTTGGCCAAGGAGATAGAGAAGACGGAGGTGCAGTGTAACAAGCTGGTGGACAAGTGGCGCAAAGAGAAGGGGGTTGCCTCGCCAGAGGTGACCGTGCGCCATATTGCAGAGGTGGTAGCCAAGCTTACCGGCGTGCCCGTGTCAGAGCTGACGGAAGAAGAAAAAGAGCGACTGACCCGGCTGGAAGAGCGTTTGAAGCAGCGGGTCATTGGACAAGAAGAGGCTATCACCGCAGTGGCCAATGCTGTCCGCGTGTCCCGTGCTGGACTGACAGAAGGAAAGCGCCCGATTGCCACCCTTATGTTCCTGGGGCCTACTGGTGTGGGTAAGACGGAGCTGGCCAAAGCGCTGGCAGAAATGGTCTTCGGCAGCGAAGATGCCATGATCCGCATTGATATGTCGGAGTATATGGAGCGGCACTCCGTTTCCCGCATGATCGGTTCCCCTCCAGGCTATGTGGGATATGACGAAGGTGGGCAGCTGACCGAGCCTGTGCGCCGCCGTCCGTACGCTGTCATCCTTTTGGATGAGATTGAAAAGGCACACCCCGATGTCTACAACATCCTCTTGCAACTCTTTGACGATGGCCGTCTCACGGACGGCAAGGGACGGGTGGTGGACTTCAGTAATACCATTATCATTGCCACGAGCAACTTGGGGTCAGACCTGCGGACGGAGTTTGATGGCATTGGGTTCAAGACTGCCGCCGGAAGCGAGAAGCCCACCGATGAGGCAAAGGATCGGCTCATGAACGTGTTGCGCGGCCACTTCCGCCCGGAGTTCATTAACCGCCTCGATGAGGTGGTGGTGTTCCATCAGCTTTCCGAAGAGCAGATTGCCTCCATTGTGCGTCTTCAGCTGGAGCGCGTTATCCGTGTGGCGCATGGCCAGGGGATTACTCTTTCACTTGATGAGAGCGTGGTCCGGCATTTGGCAGAAGTAGGGTATGCCCCTGAGTTTGGGGCACGTGAACTGCGGCGTAAGATTAAGCGGGAACTGGAGAACGAATTGGCCCGACAGATGTTGGAGGGGATAGTTAAGGAAGGTGCGGCCGTAAAGGTTTCCTATACCAAAGGAGCTGTTTCCTTTAAGGTTGCCAAACCTGTGGCTGCGTAAGCCAAATCGCTTGCCCCTACTGGAAAGTCTTTCTAGGGGATGATATCCAGAAAAAATTTGGTGCGGAAATGATAATTTTCAGATTGCCCTTTCTGGTGAATGATGGCAAAATGATGCTTATCATGCTTCGCACGAGCCGATTTTTCCTTATCCTCCTCCTACTTGGTGCTGCCGTAGCCGCAGGGGTTATGTTCACTGGCATCTTTACGGATTTCAACGATCCAATCTTTCAGCGCGCCCTTCTTCGCCTTCTGGCTGTAGTGGGGCTGGCTTCCCTGTTGGCGATGACCGTTTCACTTATGGCGCGTGTGGAAGGTGAGGAGCTGGCACCTACGCCCGCCCCTAGTCCTCGCCGTTCGCGCCGCTCATGATTGAGCACATTTTCGTTTTCTCAAACGAGTCCGACCTCTGGGCGGTGTGTGAACAGAAGTTGCGGGAATCAGTTGACTGGGTGAGTGGTACGGGGCGCCGGCCGGGTGTCTTTTTTTCTGGTGGTGGCACCTTTATCCCGTTTTATGAACGCTTTGGTGATATCCAAGGCGACGTGTTCCCTACCGATGACCGGATGGTACCGGAGGGGACGGTGAGCGATACCACCTCCATGCTGCGAAGGGAATGGCACAGGAAGGTGGTGGAGCCCGGCAGCCGCGTGGTAGGGGTGGAGCGCTTGGGGAGTGCTCAGGAGACCGCTGCCCAGTACGAACAAAAAATCCGCACCTGGACAGAGCGGGGCGGGGTTTTTGCGGCCGCCTTGTTGGGAGTGGGTTCTGACGGGCATACGGCATCCCTCTTTCCGGGCCAAAGGGATATGTGGGAAACAACGCAGTCCTGGGTTGTTGCAACCGAAGGCGAGCAAGAACCGTTAGTGCCACGCGTAACCGTGACGCCGGAGCTACTGCGCACCGTGCCGCGTCATATTTACGTCCTCATGGGTTCGGGGAAGCTTCCCATTGCCAATGCTTGGTTGAAAGAACGGAAAGTACTGCCATGTGAGCTTGTCCAGCCGGCAGAGGAGCGGTACGTGCTCCTTGATTCCGTTGCTGCCCGTGACTTGGATCCAAAAACCTATACGCGCTACTAGACCAAGAGACGGGGTAGGAGAGGGTTCAGGCGGGCAACCACTTCGTAGTTAATGGTCTGGGAGTGGGAAGCCAATTCTTCTGCACTGACACGGTCTTCTCCTTCTTCACCCAAGAGCACTACGGTGTCGCCAGCCGAGACCTTGGCCAACTGGGTGACATCTACGGCAAACATATTCATGGCCACGCGGCCAAGCACCGGGCAACGGGTGCTTTTTATAAGGACCTCGCCTTTGCTGGAAAGGAGGCGGTCGTAGCCGTCACTGTACCCCTGCGGGACAATGCCGAGGCGGATTGGATGTGGGGCAATATAGGTCAGGCCGTAGCCCACGGGGTGACCGGCGGGGATGTCCTTAACTTGGGCGAGCGAGGTCCTCCAACGTAGGGCTGGCTGCAATTCTAAGGGCTCATATTCGGCCGCAAGCTGGGGTGAAGGATACAATCCATAAAGACTGATCCCTAGGCGCACCAAGGGCCGTTTGCTGCGGTTTCCTTCGTACGTCAAAATGCCGGCGCTGGAAGAAATGTGTTCCTCAAAATGTTTGAAGCCTGCTTCGCGGATCATCTCCACAGCTACCTCAAAAAGGGCAAGCTGTGCATCGCCGTGTTCATGAGAACTGGTGTCTTCGAGGTTGGAGAAATGGGAATACACACCGGCAAGCTGGACATGTGGCGCACGGCGCAGCGCCTCGAGGAAGGGGGGCAGGCTGGCGGGAAGGAGGCCTTGGCGCCCGAGCAGGGCGTCTACTTTAAGGTGGATGCGGACAGGGCTTTCAGGTGTCGCAATCTCGCTGAGGATGTGGAGGCGTTCTTGGTCATAGACGGCAAGTTCCGCATTAAGGGCCACGGCTTCGGGGAGCTCGGAAGGTTGGATATACCCCAGGACGAGCGCGCGTTTTTCAGTGTGGTTGCGCAATTCCCTAAGCTCCTCAATATCATCTACCTGAAAGGCATCCACAACATCGTCAATTGCTTCTACTACTTGGGCAATGCCGTGGCCGTATGCATTTGCCTTCACTACGGCCATTACTTGTTGATGTCTTCCAACAACTCTGCGGATAGCGGCAACGTTGTGACGCAAAGCATCACGGGAAATCTCTAGGTAGGAAAGGGGGAGGTTCATACGGGAAGGTCTATTCGTTCAAAGGAGATTGGCTGGCCAATCAGCGTGGCAGAGAGGGTGCCGTAATGGTCCAGTACGTCAGTGACAAAGTACTGGCGGCTGCCGTTTTGGGTGAGGGTGTTGGCAATCTCAGGGTGCCTTTCCAGGTAGGAAACCAGCTTGTCCGGGATAATATCCTCTTGTGCCAGGATAAGTACGCCGGGGAGATGCTGTTCAATAAGTGCCTTGGCCAGGCCGTAGTGGGTGCAGCCTAGGATGAGCTCGGTAATGCCCGCTTCCTTGAGTGGCTGTACGTACTCTTCTACGACGGGCTCTGCCCACTTGAGGGCATCGTTCTCAATGAGGGGGACAAGGAGCGGCGCAGCGGCCTGAATGACTTGAAGATGAGGATGTAGCTTTTCAAGCTCGCGCGGAAAGGCTTGGGAACGCACCGTGCTGCGTGTAGCAAGGACACCAACTGGTCCATTTCCCGTGATACTTTCGGCAGTTGGGATGATGACGCCCAGTACACGGCGGTTAGGGTAGTGGGCGGGGAGGTATTCTTGCTGAATACGGCGTAATGCCTCGGAGGACGCGGTATTACAAGCGACAATTATGAGGCCACATTCCAGGTTAACGAACAATTCGTCCACCGCGGCCGCGGTGAAGCGAAAGATGGCCTCTTGCGAGCGGTCGCCGTAAGGCACGCGGGCCGTATCGCCCAAATACACGAGGTCGTGATGGGGTAATGCGCGGGCAATGGCTGCTGTGACAACAAGCCCGCCAAGGCCTGAGTCAAAAATGCCGATACGCATTACTGGGGAACGGGAGTGGGGGAGATGAACATCATGCTGAGTAGGCTTAAGGCGAGCACAACGATGATCACAGCAATGACCACCTTCACGAAGAGGGGTTTGTCTTGTGCTTGAGGAGCAGATTTTGCTGCCTCTGCCAGTTTGCGGCGCTTTGCTGAACTACTCATTACTTCCAGAGTATAGCAAACTGGGCATCCCATTACACAGTGCTGGCATGTATACTAAATGCATGTCCAAATCGCTCTCTATTCTCCCAGGCATTATTAAAGAGGCGGTCAGCCAAAATGCTGCCGACATCATCCTTTCCGAAGGGTGTTTTCCGGTGCTGAAGGTAGGGAGTTCCCTCAAAAAACTGAACGACTTTGGTGAGTTGTCTGACGACGCCATTCATGGCGTAGTAAGCGATATCCTTCCTTCAGCGAAGCTGAAGACCCTTGAGGATGACCGCCAGGTAGACCTGGCCTATGCCCAGGGCGATGCCCGCTTCCGCGTCAATGTCTTCTACCAGCGTGGCCACCTAACGGTGGTGATGCGGTATGTGAAGAATAAAATCCTCTCTCTAGAGGAGCTGGGTTTGCCAAGTTTACTCAAGGAGCTCGTAGAAAACGACAATGGCCTCATCCTCATGGTGGGCCCTACCGGATCTGGTAAGTCTACTTCTTTGGCGGCCATGATTGACCATATTAATGGCAACTTCGAGAAGCACATCATTACCATCGAGGATCCCATTGAGTATGTTTACGATAATAAACAGTCTGTCATCGAACAGCGCGAAGTAGGGGTTGATGCGGTTAGTTTTTCCTCCGCCCTCCGCTCCGCCCTCCGAGAAGCGCCAGATGTGATCCTCCTTGGTGAAATGCGAGACCTGGAAAGCGTGTCCACTGCCGTGACGGTGGCGGAGACCGGTCACTTGGTCCTCTCTACCATTCATGCCAACAGTGCACCTGGTACCATTGACCGTATTATCGATATTTTCCCACCCGAGCAGAAAGAACAGATTAGGATTCAGCTTGCCGACATTCTGGTGGCAGTTCTGAACCAGCGGCTTATTCCACGGGCTGATGGCGTGGGCATGACAGTTGCCTTAGAGGTGATGATTGCCAATTCAGCCGTGAAGAATGCTGTCCGCACCGGGAACACGGCCCAGCTGCCCACCATCATGCAGACGGGCGCTGCTGACGGCATGGTGCTTTTGGATGACATCCTCATTAAGGCAGCCAAGCACGGCGAGATTACGAAGGAAAGCGCTTTGGCATATGCGAATGATAGGGATGAGGTGCGCAAAGGGCTTTCTGCGGTTTAAGTACTTTTTTGCTGGCGGGATTGAGAGGCTTTTGGTAGGATCTCCTCACAGTATGTGTACCTTGTACAACTTGAGGAGGAATTTTGGATATAAGCTATAAGCCTTTTTTGGAGCGCACACCTGATTCGCAATATCAGGATGCCCTGCGCGCAGTATTCGAGCGCGGCGTCCGCGCCAGCTCGGCGCACGAAACCGGTTCAGTGACCCTCATGGGCCAGGTGAACTTCTGCTACCACATGTCCAACGGTTATCCGCTTATACCGGATCGCAATATGGACCCCCCACCATCTGAAAAGATGCCCATCCCGCAGTGGCAACAGGCCAAGGCGGAGATACTGGCGTTCATCAATGGTGCCCACACACAGGAAGAGCTAGAGAAATTTGGCTGCCTGAGCTTCTGGCGTGACACTGTCACGGGAGAAGAAGGGGAACGCAAATGCAAAAAGCGCGGCTTGGAGGTTGGGGACCTGGGACCTGCATCATACGGTGCGGTCTTTGGGAAGTTTCCCCTGATTGAGCCAAAGCTGCTGCAGAAGATCCGCCATACCCTCTCTCCCGATGCTTTGACGGAGTTTGACGCTGCCCTCAGGGCACTTAAGGTGGCCGATGGCTTTAACCAGGTCAAAGCGGTACTCAACCAGATCAAGAATGAGCCCAAGCTCCGGACACACTGGATTGAGCCGTGGTATTCCCCAGGCATTTGGCGCGAGGACCAATCCGTGGTCGTGTGCCCTTGTCACGGGTGGATTCACATCCGTATCCTGGACGATGGCCAGCTCTACTACCACATGCACCAGCGCTCCGGCGACATGGTGTTGGGGGTTCCCAACAATATTGTGGAGCATGCAGGGTTGGCGTTGGCGTTTGCGCGGGCAACGGGATACCCCTTAGCCCAGTACAGCCACTCCATCTCGGACGCCCACCTCTATCTAAACCATATGGAGGCGGTGGAAACACTGCTCTCCCGCCCACCTCGCCGGCTTCCAACCATGAAGCTGCGTGAAGGTGTGGATGACCTGTTTGCTATCCGTAGGGAGGACTTTATCCTTTCCGACTATTTCCCACACCCTGGGATCGGAGGGATACCATTAAGCGTATGAAAGGATCTACCTTTTCCATCATGATCGCCATCGCTAAGAACGGCGTAATCGGCAAGGATAACGACCTGCCGTGGCCTAGCTTGCGGACGGACATGCGCCATTTCATGGCGACAACGAAGGGTAAGCCGGTCATGGCGGCACGGAAAACCCACGAATCAATCCTGGCTCGCAGCAAAGGCAAGCCGCTTGTTGGGCGCCACACCATGGTGCTCACACGCAACCAGGAGTACACCACCGACCCCAAATGCATTGTTTTTCAGGATCAGGCAAAGCTCTTAGAGTATGCCGACTCCCTGAACGATGAGGTGTTCGTGATTGGTGGTGCCGAGCTCTACCATATGATGCTGCCTGTGGCCGACAAGGCCTATGTCACCATCGTGGACGCAGAGCCGGAAGGGGATGCGTTCTTTCCTCTTGAAAGCTTCTCGAGAGAGAATGGCTGGAAAGAGGTGAGTCGCACCCACTTTGAAGCCGATGAGGAGAATACGTACCCAGGTGACATCGTCATCTATGAGCGGTTGAGCCCGTACGTGTACATCCCCAATGCGCGGACCTTTGACCAGCGCATGATCATGCGCCAGATAAGGGCCGACGGCGTCTGTCCATTCTGCAGGGAGAACCTGGAACGGTACCACACCCAGCCAATCCTGGCTGAGGGAAGGTACTGGGTGATTTCACCTAGCCAGTATCCGCGGAAAGGGGCGTCCCGCTACCTCATGGCCTTCTACAAGGCTTCGCACATCATGCATCTCCACGAGCTGCCTGGTGAAGCGATGGTGGAGCTACTAGACCATGCCCAACGGCTTGGCATTGGTGCTTCTGGCGGCTTGGCAATCCGCTTCGGTGAACCAAAGGATACGGGTGGAAGTGTCCACCATCTCCACGCGCACCTCATTTTCCCAGATCCTAACCAGGACCCCGTCCGGTTTAAGATCGGTCCCAATATGTAGGGACAAAAATATAACCCCTCACCTTACGGTGAGGGGCTTTTAATGTGTACGCGCACCAGCTTGGTGCCGGCATCGCGAAGAACGGTTGCTCCATCGAGGGTTCCGTACCCTTCGCCAAAGTAGCATGTGGCAAAGCCTGCTTCCGCAACCAGCTTGGCACATGGCGGACAGGGGAAGGTGGAGGAATAAAGGGTTGCTCCCTCTAGTGCGATGCCGTTTCGGGCTGCACGAGAGATGAGGGTCGCCTCAGCATGGTTGGCTGTGCTGCACTCAATGTGGAGGCCTTTCTTGAAGTCTGACCGAGGATCCCCATCGATATACGGGGTGTACTCAGTGGGGAGGTGGTGGTTGTAGGCGGTGATGAGGATTTCCCCGTCACGTACCGCTACGGCACCAACCTGTCGCCACCAGTCTGAAGACTGCTCAGAAACCTGAAAGGCCTTGCCCATAAGCTGCTGCTGCAGCTCTTCGGTGCTGACCTCGCAGTCAAACTCGATCTCCTTGGGGGTGGTTGAGTTTTCAGATGTGTGCCGGAGAAAGGTGGAAACCCATTCGACACGGTCTGTAATGCCCAGCCAATCCGCCAGGTCGCGCATTATGTCCTCGTTAGGGAGGACAAATGTGCACTTTTGATTGACGAAGTGCTCACGCAAGGCCTCCTCCTCAAGGACTTCCACGCGAAAACCCATTCCTCGTAAAGATTTCCTTGCACTCTCGGGTGAGAGGCGTCGGAGGTCTTTTTTAAGGTGTGGATAGCGTTCGAGTAGGGTGGATCCCATGACGTAGATGGCATTCACCGTCCCGTCCAGCTCTTGAAGGAGCTTTTCGTACCCGGCATGGGGAGTGGGCACGTAGCCAAGGAAGATGCGAAGAGCGCCCATTAGCCACCGCCTTGGGCACTGGTAGCGTGAAGCCGTCCGAGCACGTCCTCGATGATTTCCGGAATACGCCTTGTAAGCGCGTCACGGACGTCGTTTGAGACGGACTCCGGCAGGGTTTGAAGAAGAGAGTCGCGGAACTCTTGGGCACCGCCGCGCATCATGCGCCGCATGTGCTCACTAGTGCCTTGAGTGGCGAAGGGCTCCTGCACAACCACCTCACCGCAGAACTCCTTGAGGGCTTCAAGTTCCTCAGGGCTATACGTTTCCTTGGTTGCCTGCAGGACATGGGGTTTCACCACTTTGATGAGCGCCCACTTTTCTTGGTCGACATCCTTCAGGGTGATGACATCGACGGGTCGCTGGCCGGCTAGTTGCCGGACGCGAACGTTTTGTGAAAAAAACGGGCGCAAGTCATATTCGCTCTTCTGTTTCCGTTGTCGGATTTTTGCGTCGCTATCGAGACCGACAACGAGGAAATCTCCGAGTGCCTTAGCAGCTTCAAGGTAGTCCTGGTGACCCTCGTGGATGATGTCGTACGAACCAGAGGTCAGGACGACTTTCATGCCAAGAGTTTTGCACGCGGTAACTACTTCAGCGAGTTTGGCATAGTCCGGAATGAAGCGATCGTTAACATTGGCTCGTGGACTAAAAATCCCGGTGTTCATTCTTTCATGCTCCTGTCAAAGTCCAGTTGGACTCCAAATCATGCTAACAGGAGTAGGAAAATAGAGAAGGCTTCGTAAAACACACTCGAAATTCTTTACGAATTTCTCAATGGTTTTACTACGCCTCTCTATTTTCCAAAGGGTTTAACGTACTTCTCATTAAAGAGATGGGTGGCCACAATGAACATGCTCTCACTCCAACCAAGTGGGGAGTTCTCGTTATGCTCGTGAGAGTGTGAGAAATAGAGCTCGGGAATATCACCACCCTTGTTTACCGTAGCCATGGCCCGCTGCAAGTAGTGCTTTGCCTTTTCCTGGTCTCCCATTTGCTCATAAATAATGGCAAGCCAGGAAAAACCAAAGGTCCACTCTGCCTCTTGGGAGCGCCCGTCTACCTTATCGCTGTTGTAGTACATGTCGTTTTTGTACCGCAACACGCCCATGTCCTTTACTAGGTGGTACTCCATGTTGCGCAAAATCTCGTCCCGCTCAGTGGCGGTCACAATGTTGTACGGGTAGATGAGGGAAAGCAGGGCAAGATCGGTGAATTTTTGCTCACTTTCTCGCGGAAGCATCTTCCTAAGCACCTCTTCGCCGCGCGTAATAAGCTGGGGTTTGACCTTAATAAAACCCAGCTCCTGTATCTTCTTTAAACCTGCTACACATGCCCCGACGGACGAGGCGTGAACCTCTTCGTTTTCCTCCCACATGCCATTGTCCGTATCCATCCAGTATTCCAAGCTCTCCAAGTAGTTCACCAGCTTCTGAACGATGCGTTTGTCGTTGGCGTTTTCTATCAAACTGAACTCTGGGTGCTGCTCCAGCTCGCCGATGCGGAAGAGAATGGCGCCCACGGCGTCGTTCTGTTTGTTGCCCCAGTCCTCCCAAAATTGTTCAAACGTAGTGGGGTGGTAGCGGGGGTGAATATAGGCGTGCGCAATGGTGGGCTTCTTCTTGATTGCCTTGTCTATCTGCGCCTCATGCTTGAGAAAGATATCCAAAATGGCCCGGTAAGTCTTGCGGACGATATCCCAGCGTCCTACGTACTCAAAAGCCAGGCATTCGTAGAAATTGTCACGTAACCAGGCCTTGTCGTACCCGGTAGTCACACTGGAGGCGGAAGCCCTGAATAGCCCAGAAGGGGCCTGGAGTTTTTCCAGTACCTTTAAGTGGTGGGCAATGATGGAGTCGTAGTCTAAGTGGGCGCGCGGCATACCAGTCTGTTAGCCCTGCGTGTCGTAGAGCTCTCTTGTATAGTCGTGAACCATGCGGGCACTGGAGTAGGCGGGGGAAACGCTGGCGATGGTCTCTAGCATCATGGCTACCCAAAGCTCGGGGACATCGTCATGATTACGCCGGAAGAAGGTTGGGATGGCCTTGCGCTCCAGGATGCTGTAAATGGCCTTCTCTGCGCCTTCTGCGGGTAGTTCGTAGCCCATGCCGTACCAGTCAACTTCGTGGGCCCAGCCATCAGAGACGGTAACCTGAACAACGCCGTTGGCGGATGCCTTCATGCCGCTTGTGCCAGAAGCCTCTAGTCCAAAGACTGGAGTGTTGAGCCAAATATCGGCACCAGAAACCAAAAGGCGGGAGAGCGAAATGGAATAGTCTTCCAGGAACACCACCTTGCCCTGTAACTCGGTAAGGGCCAAGTCTTCAATCTTCTGGATGATCTCTTTGCCTTGGGTGTCGGCAGGGTGCGCCTTGCCGGCCACAATGATCTGAATAGGCCGGTCTGAACGGAAGATGAATTTCTTCAAACGGTTCAGGTCGCTAAAGAGCAGGTCCGGGCGCTTGTATGTGGCGAAACGGCGGGCCCAGACAATGGTCAGGGCGCGTTCGTCCATCTGCATGCCGGTACGCAGCTCAACCTCTGCCAACATGCGCCGTTTCAGGGTCATGTGTACCTCCCAGAGGCGCTCGTGTGGCATGCGCCGCACACCACGCCATACTTTAGGATCGGCGGCGTTAGGGCGCCATTCCGGGGCAAACTCCGCGTAGAGCTTTTGCAGTTCGGGTGCAATCCAGCCAGGTAGGAATACGCCGTTGGTAATAGGGACTAACGGGTGATGCGGCCAGAGGGAGAGTGCCTTTTCTGCATGTAGGCGGCTGACTGCGGTAGAAACACCGGCCATACGCAGTGCCAGCATGGTCATGGAGAAGGAGTTGGGCTGTTCAGGCGCATTTCCCCAGTTGATAATCTCGCTCATGGTAAGGCCGCTCTCTGCCGCAAAGAGGGTCAGGTAGCTGCGTACCAGGGTGTGGGAGAATGCATCGTTACCTGCGGCAACCAGGGTGTGGTTGGTAAAGCGGAGGCAGCCCTTGGCAATCTTGCGCGCGTGCTCACTAGGAATGTCCTGGTCGCGCATGAGGCTGCTTACAAGCTCCAAGGAGAGGAAGGCGGAATGGCCTTCGTTCATGTGGTAGACCTCGGGTTTGTACTTCATGAAGCGGAGTGCCCGGAAGCCCCCAATACCCAGCACAATTTCCTGTTCGATGCGCTTGGCCTGGTCACCGCTGTAGAGCTGGTCCGTAATGGCGCGGTCCTCGGCGGAGTTTTTCCAATGGTCCGTATCAAGAAGATAGAGATTTACCGTAGAACCAAGTTTCCAACGCCAAATTTGCACATACACGATGCGCTCCGCGATAGGGACTTCTATGAGGACGGTTTCCCCGTCTTTGTCCCTGATGAGCTCTAAGCCGCTTGCCACCGGGTCAATGGTGGTGGTGAACTCGTGCTGGCCTTTGGTGTCTACGTGCTGGTGAAAGTATCCTTTGCGGTAAAACAAGCCAATGGCAGCAACGGGGAGCTTTTGCTCCGCCGCCTCTTGGACAATATCCCCAGCCAAAACCCCTAAGCCACCTGAGTAAATAGGGGTGGCATCGTTAATGCCGTATTCTGCACAAAAATAAGCAACCAGGCGACTGCCTTTCTGTACACGCGTGCTGACTGCAGCCCCTCTTTTGCGGTCACGAATCTTCATTACCTTTAGTATACCGACCCTTCCAGGAAAGGGCTACAGCATGCTGAGGATCCAGAGGATGGCAATGGCCAAGATGAACCAGAACCAACCTGCTTCATCGTGACGGACCTGAGCCCGTTCGGCGGGTGCTAATTGAGGAAGTTCTTCGCCTAGGTGCTCCCAGCTTGTGTTTGGCAGGACCATAAGTGAATGGGACCAGCGGGTCTGGCGGCGGGTGCTGAGGACGGCGATAAGGATGAGGAGGATGCCACCCACGAGGAGGAGGATGGGCCAGAAAGCGGCCAACTCTTTGATACCGAGGAGAATGAGGCGGATGGCTGCAATAACCACGCCGGCTACGCCGAGCCCACGGAACCAACTCACCCGGATCTGTGTGCTGAGGCCGATACTCACAATGCTTGCGCCAAGGAGTACTAGGAAGGCACCGGAACTATCGGTAAGGAGGGTGGCAAGCGCGGCGGGGATGATCATGAAGGCGGCAGCCAGGTGCTCACTAAAGCTGCGAATACCATGGTAGTAGTGAGAGTCCTTGTTTGCCTGCCAGAGGCGGCTGTAGACAACGGCCAAGCCAAGGGAGAGGAAGCCGGCGGCTACATAGTAGAGCGGGATAAGGGTTGCGTTGATCTCTTCACCGCGCATTCCCTCTACAAGGGCAGGGGGAAGGATAAAGAGGCTGGCAAGGAAGAAAATGACACCAATACTGTGCCAGGCAGTCGTGCGCTCTTCCTGGTCGGGCTCTTGGCTCTGAATGAGGGCAAGGGCAATCATGAGGGCGCCAGTGATGAGAATGAGGGCAGCGGCACCTGCCACTTCTAGGTTGAACCAGCTGACCAAGGCCACATCGGCCACTATGAGGGATGTAATAGTCAGTGGGGTGTGCATCTTGTCCCGGTACAGGAACTCAATGATCCCAGAGTTGGCGGCACTGAGGAGCGCGAGTGCGGCAATGAGTGCCGCGTCTACTTGCGGGTAAAGGCCGCTTTGGAAGACCACTACGCCAAGGACAAACGGGGCAATGACACTTGCCGTGATGCGGGCGTACTTACTAATGGCGTGCGATTCCGCGTCACGGGAGGCAAACGCCGTGAGGGCGTATAGGATAACCAGGGGTAGCACGGCCGTAATGATGCGCCCGGTTGGCGTGAACGAAGCCCAGCTGGCAATGATGAGTGCCAAGATACCCATAACGACCAAGATTCCACCGAGAATGGCCAGGATCTGCGCGGTACGATGATGCGGAGCGTGTTCTTCCATGTGATTGTGCAGGGGTAACCCACTATTTAGCTTGCGCTCAGTATAGGCTCCTGTGTACACCATCGCAAATACGGCTTATGATAGTTGTATATGAACGATCTGGATCGCGAGCATCTTTTGCAGAAAGTAGTTGCAGTAAGCGGGTTCCTTTTTGCCCTGCTTATTCTTCCTATTGCCCAGTATATGTTGGTGAATGGGCGTGAAGGCGTAGCGGAAAAAGGCGCAGTGGCAGGTGTCTCTACTGGTGAGACGGTATTGGGGAGTGTGGTGGCGGATGACCCGGTAGCCTGTCAGGCTACCAAGGAGAAGGATTTGCGTGAGCTCCAGGAATGGAGCGACTCCCGTTTGCTAGCCTTGCAGCGCGATTACAATGCAGCGATTGCACCGTACGAGCAGGCCATTCCCTTGGTGACGGGTCAGAATGTGGAGCAAGAGCGGGGGGCGTTGTCCAAGTTGATTGCGGGGGAGACGGTTTCCTACAACGCCAAGAAAGAGCAGATTGCTGCTGCGGTAGACGGTAAGGTGTCAGAAATCTCACGGGTCGATTGCGGTACTGTTCCTGCTGAATAACATTGCCCAGAGCCTAAAAGCCCTTGACAAAAAGGGCTTTTTGTGGTAAAGTTCCGCTCGTGATTGAGAACAAGATTGAGCGTGTAGTGCACGGAAGGTCTTCGTCCAACGATGTTTGGGCCCCGGCCAAAAGGCGCTCCAAGAAGCGCCTCGCACACAAGCGCGCTCGCGTCTTGCATAGCAACGAGAAGGGCTTCGCCTTCGCTCGCAGCTAGTGCGTCACATCGCCAAAACTTTTACGACAAAGAAGAGGGTAAGAAGGTATGGTGTAACAGTTCCACACAAAAAACTGAATAGCGATCCACAGGGCTCCCGCAAGGGAGCTTTTTTCTTTGCCTAAAAACCAAGTTCTTCGGTGAAGAAAAGATACGTGCCGGCAGAGAATGCCTGGGCGCCACAGCCCCAAGATGCGCCATCAGCGGCGGAGGCAATTTCCCCAGAGTGGCCAATGGTGTGTTTCCAGAGAATCTCCTCCGTACTGCTACGGAGGATTTCTTGGACAACGGGCTTAAATTGTTTCATGCCAAACCGGTTGAGCGCTACGCCAGCCAGGTTGTTCACAAAGAACCAGCTGTCACCTTGGTGGTAACTCTTGTTGTCTTCGCCAGTGCTGTGCGCCTGGAAAGAGGGGTGGTTCTGATCTAGGGAAGCCAGGCCGCCCCAGCTGGTGCGGAGTGGGGCCAACGCTTTGCCAAAGGCACGCTCCCACTCAACGCCGGAAAGCAGGTCTGGCTGCAATAGGTATGCCAAGAAAATGTTAGGCCTGATGGTGGCATCGTCATAGCCATCCCAGAGAGCGCCTTTCTTGAAGAAGTGGGAACGGACCAGCTTGATCCACGCCTTGCGTTGTTCGTTGTACGTTGGATCTTCTGTAAGGTCGCCCAAGAGTTCCAGGGCAAGGCCGTACATGGCCTGGATCTCAATGCGGCAGCCACTGCGGCCGATGGTATCCATCCAGGTGGCATTGTGGCCAGAAGTCACCAGCCCTTCCGGTGAGAAGTGACTTTCCCTGATCCCCGCCAATGCTTCCAGAAAGAACCTGGTGGCGCGCTTTTGCTCTGTGGGCTTAAGGGTGCTTACGCCGTATTCCCGGATGAGAAGGGCAAGCCAACCTACGCCATCGGCACATGTCGTACCGGAACCTACGAAGGTGGGGAGTTCACCTCCGCCCAGGCTGGTTTTGAGATACTTCTTTATACAAGCCAACTGGTCTGTGCGGGGCATGCCGAGGGCAGCAAGCAGCTCGTCACGTGACCACACTTGGTGAAACCAGGGAAGCCCGGCATAGGTGCCGGTTTCGTGCATAAGGATGGCCAAGGTCTCGGCAGTGCTGAACCGGGCGGCGTGGACTTCTTCGGTGAGGGTGTCTGAGGCGTGGGCGATGCCAATCCCAACCAGGGGAAAAGGCTCCCGCGCAGCCATGGCGCAGGCTTGTTGGGCGGCTTCCGCCGAAGTACCGGCACCAAAGGCGGTCCAGTTAGCATTGCAGACCCCTAAGGTGTAGACACTTTTCTCTGTGGGGCTAGAGTTGCGCTCCTTGTCCCAAGGGTATTGTACGGTTTCCCAGGTTCCTTGAAGGGTGAACTCGCCATCGGTCTTCATCGCCACATATACAGTCTGGCCAATGAGTGGGTCATCATACTGGATGAAAATGCCGCCGGGGACTTGGTGTACTTGGTGTACTTGGTACGCCCTTCCCACGTCTGGACTCTGGTAAATGCCGCGGATGTCGAACGTAAAGGAAAGGGCGCTCTTGCGGGCAGATTGGAACCGCAGCGCAGGCACATCGGGTGGGGCATAAAAGCCAATCCGGGCGCCATCTGCATATTCCCAAAAAGCGTGCTCGCCGTTAACGGTGACACCGAGCGGGGAGGCGGGAACATTGTGTTCTTCACCTTTAACATAGCTTACTCTCTCGAGTATTTTGAGAAAGCTGTGAGGAAGGGTGCGGCTGTCTTCTATGAACCAGCCTTCGTAGCGGCTCTGCCGTTCCGTACTCATGCCAAACCAATTACTGGCACTTCCAATACAGAACCCTACGGGGCCTTCTACCTCTTTCCTACAAGATGCAATAGGGTAGATGTGCCGGACGCGCATAAGGTTAGTCTGAGGCTTGTGCGGTTTGGTATGCGGCCAGGTATTTAGGGTAAAGCTCCGCCCAGTCAAAGGCATCTACAATCTGGTAGGCTGCCAAGCGGCGCGCTACCCACTGGCGCTTGGACTCGGTCAGGGGAAGTCGCATAAGGCGCACTAACTCGGCCAACTCTTCTTCGTGTTTGTCGTTGTCCCGGTCCAGCACAAAGGCTCCCTTGGTTTCCTTAATAGCCTGGCCAAACCCGGCTAGGGTACTGGTGATAGCAGGGACGCCAAGCGCCACACTTTCTACCGGGGTGTATCCCCATGGCTCATAGAGGGAGGTGAAGAGGCCTAGGTCGCAGCCACTTACCAAATCATAGAGCGGCAGGTTGAAGGCACCATCGAAACCATCTAGGTACACAGGGAAGAAGAGGACTTTTACGCGGTCTTCCTTGGTGTTGTTAAGGCCAAATGCTGCCGCTCCCTTAATGATGGCGTCTTCTTCAGGGTGCCTCAGGTCAAACGGGGAAACGAGCGGGTCCTTGTCGGTGCGTACCCCATCCAAGAGGCGACGGGCATGGTCGCGCGCACTCTCTGGCATAAGGCTGCAAGAGCATTCAACATCGTCCCAAATTTCGCGTTCTACCCGCCGGGCCTCAGAGGTTGAGAAATCCTTAAGGATGCCATTAAGGTGCTGGTAGGTGACCAGTTGGTGGGTGACATCTGGACGGAGGCGCAGGCTGTCACCAGGCACAAAGAAGAAGGCGACAATGGTCTGATTGCTCTTTTCCGCTTTCAGCTCTTCGTTGAGTTTGCCCAAACCTTCCAGTTCAATATCGTACCCTTTGTTCTTGTACTCGTACCGCCCCATGGTGAAGAGGTAGCGGGTATCGGCCAGGTTAAAACGGTAGCTGGGGAAGAAGTAGGCGCTGATAAAGTCATCCAATTTCTCGCGGATTTCTGGGCGTTGGTTCACAATCTCGTCGTACGTAGGAAAGAGCGCACCGTCGATGCCGTTCTCTACCACTATAGGCTTGCGGCCCAGGAAGGCAGTGGCTTCTTTGGCGGTCACTTCGCTTACGGTAGTGAACACATCCGCCTCGTTAGCTCCAAGCTTCTCCAGCTGCCACTTGCTGACAATGCGGTACTTCTTGGCTTCTTCCTCCGGCTTGAAACTATCTAGCTTATCGTAGATAAACTCGTTGTTTGAGCAGAGGGAGCGGCCAAGGATGGTCGCATGGGTAGTGAAAACGGTCTTAACGGGGGCCTTGCGCTGCTTTGCAATGAGGATGGCACCAGTAGTGAGCCATTCATGGGCATGCAAAACAATAGGGGTGCCAGGGTGGGCGGCGGCATACTCTGCCACAAAGTGACCCACGGCGGCAGACCACAGCAGGGGTTCGTCGGTATCAGGGCCTGCATCCAGGGTGTCCAGCTTGAAATCTGTCCAAAGTGTCCCCTTCATGGTGTTGAGCTGCGGCAGAAGACCGTCCCATCCAAGGAGGATGGCGACGGGCTTGCCAGGGACTTGCCAGGTGCCGTAGTGGAAGGCGACACCTAGCTTTTCAAGATTCGTGGCGATGCCACGCCACTCTTCTGGAACATCGGATTCTAAAAAGTCCTGGATAGGGGTGCGGTATGCGCCCACGGGAATATACTGCGTTCCCGGAAAGTGGGCACGCGCATGTTCCAGCTTGGTGGTGAGGACGGTATAAATACCCCCATCTTTATGGGCAACCTCCCACGAAGCCTCAATGAGGACTGTTTTAGGATCGATATTTGGCATGCGAGCTTAAGCGGCTTGCTCTGCGTTGGCGTTGGAATCTTCTAGCGGGGCCAGGTTGTTCCGGAGGAACTTCTCAATGTGAACCATCATGCGGAGCGGAGTAGGGTAGCGACGGAGGTACTCTGAAAGGAGTTGCTCGTCAAAAACGTGCTGGACCCATGACGCAAAGTCATTCTTCTCAGCATTCACGTGGTGCATGAATGTCTCAGGGTCAATAAGGTTGATGGCCTCACTAAGGTCATCAAGGCTCTTAAGCTCCTGACCGCTTACCAACTGGAAACTTTTACCCTCTGGGACCTGCCAGTGCCGGCGGTCCTCAACTTCTGTAGGAATTGGCATATTCCTTCCTCCTGGTTACTGTTGAAGTACTTAAACAAATGTACTCTCATATTGTATGACGAGGGGAAATAAAATGCAATAGCGCGGTAGGGGCAAAGCTGCTATTGTGCCAATTATCAGATATGGAGGATGAGAAACTTGAAAATTACAGTCCCTACTTTTGGCTCAGAGAGTAAGTCTCTACTTGAGCACCCAACCCTAAGAGACATGGAAAGCTTCAGAGCACTCAATAGGGAGGTGGTGGCGCAGGTCGTGAGAGTATGCCAAAAGCATATCTCCAAGGTCATTGTGGGCCCCCATGCTTTTTTCCGGGGCGGTCCCCATAACCCGCGTGGAATGGAATCCTTTCTCAACGAGCGGCTTCAAGAAGACAAGGACAAGCTAAGGGCCTTGGATCCTGAGAGCTCGGGCTTGGTGATCCTGAACTCCCCAGATATGTTTGGCGCGCCCCACCTCCGCCTTCATAATATGGAGCTCTACCAAACTATCAACCTCCCTCCTTTTCTTGGGGTGATACCAGAGGAGGAAGCGGAGTGGAATGATGAGTGGCAGGCAAAGTTTGACTTACTGATGCTCATTCAGCACTTGCAGTTTGAGATGGGGGTTTATAGGCAGAAGCAGGCGCATCTTCTTGCGTTCTCTGAGGACTTGGAGGAACTCTTCAAGCAACTAGACATGCTCATGTCCGCATGGACTAACCCTGCATCGGTTGCAGAGCCGGAGGCATAAATTAGCGAGGCACCCATAGGGTGCCTCTTTTTTTATTTGCTACACTAGGAATAGCTCCGTGCGCTCAGAACTGCGTTTTGCGCAAAACAGACGCGCAAAGCCGATCATTCTTCGCTGCACATAGCTATTCCTTATGCCCAAATCCCCACTCTACCAAGATATCTACGCCGCTATCCGCACCATCCCTTTTGGGGAGGTGGCTAGTTATTCCCAGGTTGCCAAATCTGTGGGCTTGCCACGTGGGGCGCAGGTGGTGGGTTGGGCACTAGGGGCACTCTCAGGCCTTGAGAACACAGACATCCCTTGGTGGCGGGTCATTAATGCCAAGCGCTGGCTTACCATAACAAACAAGCAGGCGGGGCCTGCCGATCAGAAGCTCTGGTTAGAAAAAGAAGGCCGGACGGTTACAGAGAAAGAGGGCGTGTTCGTCGTGGACGGGGAAGACTGGTGGGACGCGCCGGTTGTTCCGCCTCGGGGCGCTTTTTAGGGGCAGAGAAGGCATCCATAGAGCGCTTTTTGGCGTGGACAGGGTGTTCCTCTAGAAGCATCTCTAAGTCAGTCAGGATGTTGCTTAAGTAGACGTAGGCCTCATGAGGTGACTCGTAACAAGAGAAGTGTTTGTGTACGTCACCATCAGCCCAGAACTTGGTGCACATATAATAGAAGTGGTCCGAGGTCTGCAGCTTCCTCCAAGTGTGCAGCAGCTTAGGGTCATTGGTGGCGCGCACTTGCTCACCTACCTTATATACCCACGCAATGGCGCCATCCTGCATGGGGTTGCCAAGCCAGGCGGAGGTGTCGCGTTCCATGTCTGCCCAAGAAATAGGAATGGGAACGTCCAGCTTTTCACGGGCAGGGTAGCGGTCTGCTACTTCGCTCGGTGTGGCAAAGTCAAAATCTGGGTGTTTAAGGAGAGCGGCCGGCAGGTGGCGCAGAAACTCAAAGATGCCCGTCTCTTCCCATTGGTGCTCGCCAAAGGTTTCATAGTCCATGAATAGGTTGAGCGTCTCGCCGTTGCCCGCAAGCTTATGTGCCCACATGGCAAACTTGTCAGGAGTGAGGGGCCAGGAAGGCCAAGAGCGCTCGGAGAAACGGAAGGCGATGTCATCGGAAAGCTTGTAGCTCTTAAGGAGGAGCTTCATGTCGTCGCTGTGCATGGGGGCGTAAACGTGGGCAGGTGACCGGTGGCCCAGGATTTGGTCTGCACCCTCCGTAAGCATCACCTTGAAGCCCATTGCCTCTACCATGGCGGCAATCTCATTGGAGTAGATAAGCTCCGTGTTGCGGAAGGCAGTAGGGGTGACACCGAAGTGCTCCTTAATGGCCTCTACGTGCTTCTCCACTTGGGAGCGGAACTCCTGCGGGTCAAAGAGGGCGGAGAGGGAGTGGTAGTACGTCTCTGCCAGAAACTCCACTTGCCCTGTAGCGGCCAGTTCTTTGAAGGATGCCAAAACCTCGGGGGAGTATTCTTCAAACTGTTCCAGGGTGATGCCGGAAATGCTGTAGGAGATCTTAAACTTCCCAGGATTCTCCTTAATGAGCTGGAGCATCAGCTTATTGGTAGGGAGGTAGCACTTGCGGGCTACTTTCTCACAAATTTCTTTGTTCAGCTCGTCGTTGAAGTACGAGGCTTTTGTGCCAATGTCAAACACGCGGTAGGGCCGCATGCGGTAAGGCTGATGAACCTGAAAATAAAAGCAGACGCTAGGCATGAAAGGGTTAAGAAGCGGTCGGCCGGAACGTGCGGACTACGTCTTGGTATACGTCATGAAGGGCCTTCCCAGAGTCGTTCCAGGTGAGGCGAGTAAGGTCGGCGAGGCCGCCCTTTTTAAGCTTGAGACGGCGGGCTGGACTGCGCAGGATGCTTACTACCTCTGAAGCCATCTTGTCGGTGTCCCAAAAGTCTACCTTCACCATGTTGTTGGTTACCTCTGCAACGCCGGACTGCTTGGAAACGAGTACCGGTGTACCGTTCTGGATAGCCTCAAGGGCAACGATGCCAAACGGCTCGGAAACAGATGGCATGACAAAGAGGTCGGCCAGCTGGTAGGCACGGTCAACATCCACGCCACGCAGGAAGGAGGAGAAGAGCATCTTGCCGGTCAAGCCTTGGCGGGCGGCGCTCTCAATGCACTTGCGTTCCATATCTCCACTCCCAACCATGACAAAACGGACATTTGGGTCTTGGGAGGTCACCTTTTTGGCAAGCTCTACAAAGTAGTCGGGGCCCTTTTGCATAGTGATGCGGCCCATGAAAAGCACAATCTTGTACTTTTTCTTGAGCTTGGCCAGGTCAAACTTAGCGGGTTCCCGGTAAGTAGGGATGCCGTTGTACACCACGGAGATTTTTTCCCGTGGGATGTTGTAGTGCTTGTGGATGACCTCTTTGGTGTAGTGGCTTACGGCAACAATACGGTCAGCGGCAGCCAGGCCCTTCTTTTCAATCTCAATAATGTCTGGGTCGCCATGAATGCCACAGCGATCAATTTCCGTGGCGTGGACATGTGCCACGATAGGGACATGCTTGTGATGTACCTTCTTGGCAATTTTCTGTGCAGCAATGCCGGCGTAGTAGGTCATCCAGTCATGGGTGTGGATGACTTCGTAGTCGCCCTGCTCACGGGCAATGTGCTCTGCCTTGTTGGCGTACCAGGTGGCCTGGATATGTGCGGGGACACGGGCACCACCGTTTTCCATCTGTTCAATCCAGACCCGCTTCTGGTCATCGATAGAGAGCTTGTTGCCATACCCAACGGCAGAGGCAAGAAGCTCTTCATCGATTTCTGCATCCGCAAGCAGCTCACGGAGGTCCGCTGTTGTACCGTACTCGGTGGCATCTACCACCTCCATGTGGGTGTATGGCATGGCACCAAAAACCTTGGGCACTACAAAGCGGATGGACACGCCCAGTGGGGCAAGTCCCTCTGTCAAACCAAGGCTAGCTGTGCCCAGGCCGCCAGAGTTGTATGGTGGCAACTCCCAGCCCAGCATTAATACGTTGATGCCGCTCCTTTCGTATCGCACATGAGGCAGATACCGAACTATTTACAGTACGTATTTAGTGTAAGGGAGCCCTTCTTGATTTGCAACCGATTTAAAGGCTCTGTAAATGATTAATTTCCAATAATACTTTCCAGAGCCATTATCCATTTTGTTGATTTTAATCAACAGTTTTGGCAAAAAGGTTTTGCCCTGGACGCAACCTGGCAGTTTGGTAGTATGGTTTTAACCTTAAGTACTTCCTGAAACCCTTATGCGCACCATACGTACATTCTTACTGGGCCTGCTGGCGGCCGCATCTGTTGGCACCACCGCTGCCCTGGCGGTTGCCCCACAATTTGACACCGTAAAAGATATCAACCTTGAAGATATCTATAGTGCCCCCCAGGAAATCACCAATGTCTTTGAGGAGACGGGGGTGTACGGGAAGCTTGATAGCTACGCTGACGTATATAAGTTCACGGCTAGCCAGGATGGTGAGCAGACCATTGCCCTTATGGGTGTGGCAAGCTCAAAGGCCCAGCCTTACTTGGTGCTCTTGGACCCTACCGATGTGACTGAGGCGCGTGAGTTGGGCATTCCTGTCCCAGGTGAGGGCTACCACACCTCGTTGGTGAAGCCGGTGGAGGGATTGAAGGTTTACAACGAGACGCTCCTGTTTCAGAAATACAACCTCTACGCAGAGGAGCGTATCAAGCTTCAGAAAGACAAGACGTACTACCTGATCGTGTTTGATGCTGCCTCAGAGATGAAGCGTTACACCATTCGTTTTGGTGATGGCAAGGTATGGAGCGGTGGTGACCTCTTCCTCCACTTCGGTTCTTGGTTGAAGGTAAAGGCCGATAGCTATGGTGGCACAAGCCCGTTCGATTTCACGCCTGCCACGTTTGGTTCCATCCTCTTCTTCCTTTCCTTTGCCATCCTGCTTGGTATGTGGGTGATTGAAAGCACATTTGCCTTCCTGGCCGCCAAGACAAAGATGGCTGGCTACCTCTTGATCAAGCTTCAGTACTACGGGCGCATCTTTACCTGGATCGGACTGTGGTTCATGGCGATCGGCGGGTACATTTACTTTGGTGCTGCAGGCTGGCCTGGCATCCCGTTCATTCTGGCCATCGTCTTTATCCTTATGGCGGCTGTCTTCATTACCCGTTCCTTTGTCCTGAGCCCTAAGCTTATGGCGATTGAAGTGACCAAGCAGGAAGCGGCTATCCCTAAGAAGCTGCAGAAGCTGAACTACCTATTCTTTGTCCTTTCAGTCATCACCGTGGGCTCGTTCCTTACCCTCCTTACGGTCCATCTCTCGTAAGCAATGGCAGAGACTCCCATGGAACCCGGGAAGGAGCAGCTAGGTACTCAGATGATGACCCCTAAGCAGGCAAAGCCCCATCCAGACACGCTACGCTTTGCCCGGGGCTTCATGCACTTTGTGCGTCAGTACAATGTAATCCCGCTCGCCATAGCGGTGGTGATAGGTAACTCGTTGAACGATGTGGTGAAGGTGGTGGTGGAGGGGATGGTGACACCGTTCATTTCACTCATCTTGCCAAGCACGGCTTTGCAGGGGTACGAGATTACGGTGAGGAACTCCACGTTCCAAATTGGTGCGGTTGTGAATGCGGTACTTGGCTTCCTGGTTGTGGCCCTCATTGTCTACGTCTTTGCCAAGAAGGTTTTGCACGACGAAAAGGTCCTTGAGAAGAAGTAGGCTTCGGCCTCTGTGGCCGAAGAAAAGCCCTTTCCTATGAAAGGGCTTTTTACTTGCCAGATTTTTTGGTACACCTAGACAGCATCGAATGGAGGAAACCAATGGAGCTTGCGTACGTGCACCTTGAGCCAAACCCCGGGATTCGGATTTTGCTACAAAAAGCACTTCCGGGAACCAAGTACGAATATGTGGCCTGTCCTGAGGCGCCAAGCTTTCACGAAGCCGTGGAGAGGCTGACGGCCGACAGCGGGAAGAAGGTGGTGGCAATTGTTCACCCGAGCAAACTAAAGGGAAGCCTTACTCTGGGAGGGCTAAAACAGGTGTATCCCCGCCTTGTTGTAGTCTGCTTCTGCAACCAGACGGACGAAGAAGTAGCGCGTGATCACGGCGAAATCCGTGGCGATTACTTTATTTCTATGCGGGTGGCAGAAAGCCCAGCCCACCTTAGGGCTGAGTTGGCCAGAATCATGGAAGAGGTGCTCCCGGGCACCGTTCCCGCAGCCTAGTTGCAAAAGACCGCCACATGGCGGTCTTTTTTCTTTTGGTAGACAGGTTTAAAGAGGCCAGATTTGGTTGCCTTCCGCATCCTTTACGATGATGGCGTTAAAAGGACAGATCTTAGCGGATTCCAGTACAAGCCGCTGCATTTCTTCCGGGGTCCTCCCGTCAGGGTTCACAAGGTCACTGATTGCCACCTCACCCTCCATGTCGCGCAGGGGGTTGGTTTCATCGTCAGAATTTTGACCGTTATTAGTGAGGAGAACGGCCTTGCCTTCGTCATCCAGCTCATACATATGGTATGCCAAGCAGATGGCAGCCGTTTGGCACATCTCCCGGTCCACAAACACGGAATGAGGCGTAGCTTCTTCAGACATTACGCTGTTGCTCCAAATACGGCCGCGGCGGCCTCTGCGGTAGCGGCGGTTATTTCTTTGGCAGGGCTCCTGCGGGGGAGGGTGTCCTTCAGTTGGTAGTCCACAATCCACTTGTCGTGGGTAATCTGCTCAAGGAGTCCTTCTACGCGAGTGCGGTGCTTTTTCTCAGAGAGCTTCTCCACGTGGAACTTGTACTTAATATGTACGGTAATGATAAAGTCTTCCGCGGTGTGGATGACGGCTTCACGCAGCATCTGTGCCATGGGGGCACTGTCGCGCCCAACGGCTTTGATCATTTCCTTCCAGGCTTGTCGAACATCCCGAACAGGTGACTCGCGGAGCTCCACTACCGGGGCCTTTGGCTCTCGTACAGGTTCAGGAGTGACAGAGATGGCCTCCTTGACTACCCGGGGCGCTGCAGGGGCTGGTGTGGCCGGCAGGGTAATGCGTTCTTCTGTGGCTGGTGCAGCTGGATGGCTGTCTTCCAAGATAGGGGCCGCATCTGCCCTAATTCCCTTTTGGCCAGAAGCCGCTATTTCGTAACAGGTAGATTCCAAGACGAGCTTGGGGTGGGGTGAGCCTTTGATAAGTACAAAGCCTTCCAAGAGGAAGGTGAGGCCTCCCGTGAGGTGGATCAACTGCTCCTCTGTGGGGGCGGGTGATGTATAAATCTTTGCCCGGGTCCGCTCAATAAGTTCTGTCATGAGCATTTCGCAACGATGTTGGTCGTTTACCTCAATTGCGGTGAGCGCCAGACGCGTTTCGGTGAGCGATCCCTTCTGTACTGCCTCGAATAATTGCTCAACCTGGTCGGCATCGGTAATACCTAGGGCGTCGATGCATTTTTTTAAGGTTAGAGGAGCAAAACGGGTACCTAATTGTTCAAGGAGTGTTTCGGCATCACGGAAGCCGCCTTGGGCATGTTCCGCAATAAGTTTGGTCACCCCTTCTTCTGCTTCCCAGCCTGAAGAAGCCACGATGTGGTCAAGCTTGGCCGAAATGGACTCAACGCTACCTCGCTCAAAGCGGATGAGTTGGCAGCGGGACCGGATGGTGGCGGGGACCTTGTGCAACTCAGTAGTAGCGAGGATAAACACGCAGTGTTTTGGCGGCTCCTCGAGTGTCTTAAGGAGGGCGTTAAATGCATCGGAGGTCAGCATGTGAACCTCATCGATGATGTACACCTTCTTCTTGAGTGAAAGGGGAAGGTAGTGGGCCTGCTCACGCAGCTGACGGATGTCCTCAATGCCCCGGTTGGAGGCGGCATCTATTTCGACAATGTCAGGGGCTTGGTCTTGGAGTTGGGCCACGCAGCTAGCGCATGTGTTGCAAGGCTCAAACACTGAGGCGCCCTTCTTTTCCTTGGTTACAGGGTGCTCGCAGGTAGCGGCACGGGCAAGGATGCGCGCGGTAGTTGTTTTGCCGGTGCCCCTAGGGCCACTGAACAGATAGGCATGCGACAGACGGTCCTGGTTCAGGGCGTTTTGCAAGATAGTACGAGCAGTATCCTGCCCAAAGAGGGCGGAGAATGTGGTGGGACGATACTGACGGTACAGGGTGAGGGCCATGTTACTCAGGACGGATGATTGCGAGCGGGGTTTGTTCGTTGGTTTGACCGAGGGGGTTATCGGCAAAAAGTGCCTTAACCAGGTCTACGGAAGCTCCCCTGGGAGCGCTTCCCAATACTTCTACGCCAAGGTCATTGGCATCGATGACAAAGAATGGGACACCGAGCGCGGCAGATACTTCTGCGGCAACCTTGGCTGGCTTGGCAGGAGCCAAAGTGACAGCGCGGTTATAGGGCGGCAAGGTAAAATCGCACGGCCCATCAATGCCGGCAACGGCACGGCCAGCGACGTGGTAGAAAAGGCCGCGCATACCAAGTGGCTTGGTAATGGCTGCTACGAGTGCGGCGATAAGGATGCGGGGGAGGCCAACTTCTTCCAGTGCTTTTTGCATGGTGAAGGGGCTGGCCAGTCCAATGCCGTGAGGGCTCTTGGTCACAAATTTATAGAGGAAACGGGCCCAAGGGCCAGGTTTAATATCCTCAAGAGGAAAAGATCGCCCCTGCATAATAGCAATAACCCGCTCGCTCATGGCAACCATATCGCCAGCTTGCAGGTTTGGCTTTACGTACTGGGAGAGGAAATCCAGCAAGACTTCGCCACGCTGTACCACATGGGTCTTAACGGGGATCCTTTGGTAGGATTTTCCCTCAACGGTGACAGCAAGCTCTTTACCGGAATTTGGCATTGCATTCATAGCTATGATTATAGCAGGCCTTTCCATGTACGTGCCCATTTGTCCATAAGACGGCAAAGCTTTAGTTGCGATGCGTTTCACCTGTATAATGACAACATGTACAGACAGGAGAGGGCAGAGTGAACAGTACTGATCTTTCTCGCGCCTTAGCAAGTGCGGCCGAGCTGGTGGAAAAAGACGCCACCCTTCTTAATGACGCCCTTTGGGAGTGCATTGCCCGCGAACTTTCGGTGGGAGAGGAAGTGGTTATCGACGGGCTTGGGCGCTTTTTCACCGTGAAAGAACCCGCCCGCAACGTGGATGGCAAGATAACCTTGCCAAGCATTGAGGTGGAGTTTGAGCCAGCACGCGTGTTGGCAAAGCATGTAGAAACTGAGATAGAGGCGCATCCGGATTTGTTTGCGGAAGAAATGCCAGATGTACCAGATGAGGATAAGGCTGCCCCTGTGGCCGTTGCCCAGTCTGCCCCGCCACCTGCACCCAAGCCAGCTTCAGCAGAAGAAGAGTCGCCAAAAGAGAAGCCGTTAGGCAGGGTTTCCCATGTCGAGTTCCTGGATACAAGCAATGTGAAGGTTGACAGGGAAATCCTGGCCCTTCTTCCTGAGCATATTGCCAAGCAGTACAACGTAGTCCCTCTTGACTTGAAAGAGGGGATCCTGACGGTAGCCATGATTAACCCAGAGGACTTTGATGCCCTCCAGGTCATCCGCAAGGAGTCGGGGCTTGTGGTCAAACCTGCCCTTTCTACTAAGGAGGGCATTAACGCCATTTTGGACCAGTACACCGGGCTTCAAGCTGAGGTGCAGGAGGTAATTGAGAACTCCGACCTGGGCATTTCCAAGAAGGACTTGGCTGCCGCCCAAGAAGAGGACATTGACCAGACAAACGACGATGCGCCAACTGCCCATATCGTATATTCGCTCCTGAAGCGTGCTGTGAAAGAAAAAGCTTCGGATATCCACATTGAGCCTTACGAAAAGAGGGTGGCAGTCCGTTTCCGTGAGGACGGCGTACTAATGGAGAAGGTGACACTGCCTAAGGAAATCCAGTCTGCAGTCACCGCGCGTTTGAAGATCCTGGCTAACCTGAAGATTGATGAGCAGCGCTTGCCACAGGACGGCCGTTTCTCCTTGACGATTGAAAAGCGCCAGGTAGATTTCCGTTTCTCAACCATCCCGGTGGTGTACGGCGAAAAGATCGTAATGCGTATCTTAGACAAGTCGGTGGGTATCTTGGAGCTTGAGCAGGTAGGCCTGACTGGGTACGGCTTTGACATCCTCTCCAAGAACTTGCGCCGCAGCCACGGCATGATCTTGGTCACCGGGCCTACGGGTTCTGGTAAAACCACCTCGCTGTATGCTGTCTTGGGTAAGATGATGGCGCCGGACGTAAACATCCTGACGCTGGAAGACCCGGTGGAATACCGTATTGAGAGTATTAACCAGAGCCAGGTCCATAGTGCCATTGGCTATACCTTTGCTTCTGGTTTGCGTGCCATTGTCCGCCAAGACCCGGACATTGTGATGCTTGGTGAAATCCGCGACCAAGAAACCGCAGACATGGCCATCCACGCTGCGCTTACGGGACATATTGTACTTTCTACACTTCACACCAATGATGCAGCCGGTGCGTTTCCCCGCCTGATTGACATGGGCATTGAGCCGTTCCTCATCACTAGTTCCGTGCATACCGTTATCGCGCAGCGCCTTACCCGGAAGATCTGTGAAGACTGCAAAGAGGAGCTTCACTTGTCCAAAGAGGAGATGGCGGAAATTGACGAGGAAATTGCCCGCATGCCTAAGGATGTCCGCGAGGCAATCAAGGACAAGCGCACCCTCTACCATGGCAAGGGCTGTGATTCATGCGGCGGCAAGGGCTACAAGGGCCGCCTCGGTGTATTTGAGGTTTTGGATGTTACCGAACCGGTGCGTGACCTTGTGTTGAAGCGCTCCAGCGGACTTACCATAACCGAGGAAGCAATCAGCAACGGCATGGTTACCATGGTGCAGGACGGCATCCTGAAGGCGCTTAACGGCGATACTACTATCTCAGAAGTCTGGCGGGTCACACGAGAATAATATGGCTACCTACCAGTACAAGCTCCGCACGCCGGAGGGAAAACTTGAGAAGGGGACACTGCAAGGCGGTTCGCAATCCGACGCCCTGCTTAAGGTTAAAAAGCTGGATGGCATCCTTATCTCTCTAGAAGAGGTAAAGGAATCCACCTCGTTTGCCGCGGGGTTTTTCCGAGGAAAAATCAGCCTCAAGGACCGCATTATCCTGACAGAGCAGCTGGCAGTCATGTTGAACGCCGGCATTACCCTGGTACAAGCGCTACGGAGCCTGGAAGAAGAGTCTTCCAACAAGGCCTTGAAGCATGTCCTCTCGCACTTGGTGACGGATGTCCAAGGCGGGGTGCAGTTCTCCTACGCCTTAGAGAAGCACCCTAAAGTCTTTTCCAACATCTTTATTCAGATGGTCCGCTCTGCGGAGAAGACGGGCAACCTGGCAGAAATCCTGAACAAACTGACAGTGCAGCAGCAGAAAGAGTACGAGCTGCGGGGGAAGGTCCGCGGTGCGCTTATGTACCCAGCAATTGTCAGCATCCTCATGATTGGTGTCATTGTGCTGGTTATTACGTTCATCCTGCCAAAGCTTACCGGCATGTTTGTGGATTCCGGGCAGGATCTTCCCGCTAGCACCCGCTTCCTGATGGCTCTCTCCAGTCTCATGACCCATCAGTGGTACCTGTTCATCATTGCAATAGGTGGCCTGACGGTGGGCGCAAAGCTCTTGGTGCGCAACCCGCGTGGCCGTTTGCTGTGGGACACCTTTAAACTTCGTATACCGGTATTGGGCTCATTCATGAAAAAATCATGTATGGCCAGGTTTTCCCAAAGCTTTGGATCGCTTGCCCAAGCTGGGGTGCCGGTATTAGAGGTGTTTCAGACTGTGAAAGGGGTGGTTGGCAACTCGCTCTACGAGCAGGAAATTGAAAAAATTTCCAAAGATGTTGCCAACGGTATCAAGGTTTCGGTGGCCATCAGGAAGAGCAAGCACTTCCCCGCTATGATTGGCCAGCTTGTGGCGGTGGGTGAGCAGTCCGGGGACCTGGCTGGCATTTTCAAAGTGCTAGGCGATTTCTTCGAGAAAGAGGTGGATGGAATGGCGAAAAACCTCTCAACATTGCTTGAGCCGGTTATTATGATTGTGATGGGTGTGGTGATTGGTTTCATCCTGGTTTCTGTACTCCAACCTATCTACGGGTTGGTGAATGCCGTTTAAGACCGTATACTGAAAGGGAAGTTATGGGGCTCTTTGGATCCAACCAAGTTGTGGGCATTGATCTGGGCTATGCGAGTATTCGCGTGGTTGGACTTTCGCTTGGGAAAAAGCCCTCGGTGAGCGGTTGTGCGGAGATACCAGTGGATGCCAAGCTTCTTCAAAAAGATGCGCTTGAGCAGCCAGCTGAGGTGGCGAAGGCATTGAAAGAGGCTTTGAAATCGGCAACGCCGCACGCGGTGAAGACGAAAGAGGCCTATGTGACGGTTGGTGAGTCTTCCGTGTTTCGGAAGATCCTAGAAATTCCGCGGAATGTGAAGGATTCTGAATTGGATGCAGTGGTTCGTTCGGCGATTGTAGAGTTTCTTCCTGATGACTTGGATAACTTGGAGCTTGATTACCAGCCTTTGGCTACTCCACAGGATACTGAGCATCAGCAGATGATGGTTGTGGCGGTGAGTAAGAAGTCCATAGAGCAGTATTTGAACCTTTGTGAGTTGGCTGGACTTACTGTGCGGGCAATTGAGCCGAGACCATCGGCTCTTTTGCGTTCAGCAATTGGCCCAAAGCTCAGGGAGCCAATTGTGGTGATTGATGTTGGTTCGGAGATCAGTACCTTGGCATTGTGTGCGGACCAGTCCGTATGGGTTGCCAGTGCGGTGACAGCGGGAAGTAATATGCTTGTGGATTCCGCAACTGGCCAGGTTGATGAGGACAAGCGTGCAGAGAAGACGAAGCGGTTGGTGGGTATGTTGACTGATGAACTTGACCACGTGGTCAAGTTCTATACCAACCGCGCAAGCTTCTCTGCCGCTGCCGTTAAAGAGGTGCGCCTTTGTGGTAAGGGGTCGTTGATTGAGGGCTTGGATGCTGCCCTGGCTGCGGCCTGTGATATCAAAGTCACGTATGCCAAGCCAATTGTGGAGCTTCCATCAGGCTTTGACAGAAGGTATATGGGTGCACTGGGTTCCGCGCTCTATCCAATGTACGAACTGCTATGAAACAGTTGAACTTACTTCCCCAAGCAGTACGGCATAAGGCGGCCAACCGGCAGTCTGTACCGTACATGGTGCTGGCTGGCCTCGTTGGGTTGGCCCTTGGGCTTACCGTTTGGTTTGGGTTCAGCATGGAAGCCCGCTCCCTGGATAAGGAGAAGGAGATGCTCATTGCGGATGCCACGGCAGCCCAGCAGAAGGCCGCCAAGGAAGTAGCAGACCTTAAGGTCTCAGGAGACCTTAAGACCCGGGTGAACCACCTCAATACATTGGCTCAGGCCGATGTGGATTGGGATCGTTCCTTCGAGTATGTTGCTTCACTGGTGCCTAAGGACATCGTGCTCTCTTCCTACAGCTTTGGGGTGAGCCAGGGGAATGTAACCTTGAAAATGACAGGTGAAGCCCCTTCCAACGTGAGTTACGCAACTTTTGCTGAATACCTTAAACAGAATACGGGTAAGACAGTTACCAGCTTTAAGGTCGACGGCTATGTGTATGCGCCTCAGACTGGCAAAGTCACATTTACCGTTACAGTGGTTGCCCCGCCCACAGCCGTTAAGTACCCCAAGTCATGAGGTCAATGACGCTTTCCAGTAAGATGCTGCTCTGCTTTGTCCTGCCCTTGGCCGTGGGCTATCACTTCCTGGCGCTTCCCCAGATGAAGAAGACTGCGGAAGCCAGGGCAAGCGTTAAGGAGCTCCGCCAATCAACAGCGGCCGTTTCAAGTGCCAAGCAGCGTGAGGAATACAGGGCCAAAGCTGTGCAGGTCCAGGAAAAGGCCCTAGGTCTTATGCCTGTCTCGGATGACCAGTACGACCTTTCCGTGCAGGTAGAGGCCCTGGCCAAGGCTAATAACCTTACTATTGGGGGGCTTACTATCAACGCTGCTGCGGCCACTGTGCTTCCCAAGACTACACCTCCAAAGGATGATGTCCCCACTACAACCACGGCTGCGGCAACCCCGGTTGCGACGGCTGCGCCATCGAGTAGCGGACCGCTTAAGGTACAGGTTACGGCCAGTGTCGTAGGTGGTTATGCCGATACTAAGAAGTTTGTGACCGGCCTTACTACGCTGGAACGGTTTGTCCAGGTTGACCAAGTTTCAATCACAGCAGCTGCAGATGGTAGGCTGACCACGTCCATTGTGGCCAGCGCATACTATCTTCCTGCCCAGTAGGTGACACATATGCCTAAACAAACCCCCACTACCCCTGAATCGCAAGCCAAAGCTGCTCCGGTCCCTACCCGTAAGGACAAGAAGCAGTTCAGCGTGTCGCCAGCCTTGCTCACCCTGCTCTGTGTGGCGGGTGTGGTTGGTTACCTTGCCTTTGCCAGCTGGCAGGCCCTCACGGCCACTCCAGCAGCCGGTGGAGCGCCACTCGTAGCCGCTACGCCCCCCGTTCCCCAGCTCAAGCTGAATGGGGACAACAAGCGGTCTGTGCCAGATATATCCGTGGACGAAAAGGCCATTGGCAAGGACAACCCCTTCGTGAAATAGGTACAAAAAAACTCCCCGGTAGGGGAGTTTTTTTGTGGGGCACTAGGCGTTAACTTCGCCTTCTGGGGCAACTTCCCGGTTGAGGCGGGTTTTGACCTGTTCAATAATCTCTGCCGGCAAGACTTCTGACTTTACGATGTAGGCATCGGCTGGGTTCATCATCTTGTTGATCTTCTCAATTTCCTGAACCAGTGCGGTCACGATGATGACAGGGATGTTCTTGGTCTCAGGGTTTTCCTTGAGGGCCTTAAGCACGTCGAGGCCGTTCATCTTAGGCATCATGATGTCCAAGATAATGAGTGACGGGTTGTACTCAGTCACCATCTTAAGGGCATCTTCACCGTTATTGGCGTGAACTACCGTAAAGCCTTCCTGCTTGAGGCGGTCGGTGTACAGCTCGGCCAGGATAACGTCATCTTCGGCAAGCAGGATAGTGGTACCTTCGTAGGCCATGGTATGCAGTTAATATACGTTTTTAGTCTAGCACAGGATAAGCGGTTGGATGTATTTTCCCGCTACCTAAACCATGGTTGAGGTTTCAACCTTAAAGAGGGGAAGGATAAACGAGAAGGTGCTGCCTTTGCCCACTTCGCTCTTTACCGTAATGGCACCGCCCATCTTCTCGATGATTGACTTGGTGATGTACAAACCTAGCCCTGTCCCTACTATGCCTGTGGTCTCAGGTGTATCTACCCGGTAGAACTGGGTAAAGAGGTGCTGCATGTTGGCCTTGGACATACCAATACCGGTATCGGAGATGGCAGTAGTCATGTAGCCGGCCTTTTTATCGATACTGAGGGTAATGGTAAGGCCGCCTTGTTTGGTGTATTTGATAGAGTTGCTTACCAGGTTGACGAGTACCTGCATGGTGCGGTCTGGGTCGGCCCAGACAGGTGGGCACTCGGAAGGCGGGTTGTAGGAAATAGTCAGGTTCTTGTCAGCCGCCATAAAGCGGAGCTGGTCGATGGTGTCGTTGACCATTTTGTTCATGTCCAGCTGCTGCGGGTCAATCTTCATCTTCCCAGATTCAATGCGGGAAACGGACAGCAGGTCTTTGATGAGGAGGGAGAGGCGCCGGGCCGAAGTGTACACCTTGGTGAGGTAGTCGCGGGCCTTGTCATCTACCTGCCCGATGTTTTCATCCAGGATCATGGAGAGATAGCCTTCAATGGCAGAGATTGGCGTGAGTAGCTCGTGTGAGGCAATGGAGACGAACTCGCTCTTCATCTGGTCACCCTCGTACAGCTTGGCCTTTTGGATGGAAGAAATGGCTTGGCCTCCTACTACCTCCAAAAGGGAGAGGTCTTCATGGGAATAGCTTTCACCATTCAGCTTTTCTGAAAGCATAATGAGACCAATGGCTTGCCCGTTTAGGTGAAGGGGAACGGCTACGGCAGTGTCCAGCGAGGTGAGCTTTTGGTAGACGGCCTGCTTAATGGCGTGGGCGCGGACTGCTTGGCCATCGCCATTCTTTTTAGAGAGCGCTTCCTCGCGTTCCAGTTCCAGTTGCATGTCGCGCACCAAGGCGGTGGCGGGGTGTTCTGCAAAATATGACACGGTGAAATCGCGGTCTTCCAAGAAGAGTTTGGCCGAAGAGCTGTATCCCACCTGCTTCACGCGCTTTACCGCAAAGCCGTTGTTCTCGGCAGGCTGGAAGACGTACGTAACCGCATGCTTGAGGTGCAGGACCTTCACAATGGTCTGCATCACAATCTCCAAGGCTTCATCTAACGCAATGACATCGTTGAGCTTTTTGGACAGGTCCCTAATAACCACTTGTTGCTCGTACTCCTTCTTGAAGAGCCACTTGTCAGTGCGCTCCGAAATGAAGTTGCGCATAGGTTCAAAGGAGAACCCAACGGCAATGGCGGCGGCCAGGTTGATGGCATAGCCTCGAATGGAGGTTGCTTCTTCCTGGAAGAGGCGGGAGAGCAGGACGATGACGGCGGTGTAAACAACAAAGCTGAAGGCAACGAGCGCCGTAAAGATAACGGTGCGCTTGATGACCAGCCGGATATCAAAGAGATGGTGCGCCACAATGGCATATGCCGTGATAAACACGAACAAGAGGGAGAGGTACGGGGCTACCGGCAAGAGGGAGGTGATGCCCAGTAGGTTTACAAAGACAAAGTTGGTGATGAACGCCACTACATAACTAAGCCCTACTGCGCCCATAAGGTACTGGAGCTGGGTACGTCGCGCACCATGGGCGGCCTTGGCGCGACGGATGATGATATAGACCGAGGCAATGAGGAAGCCAAGGTTGGCTAACCCATAGACGGGGATGAGTGTCCCCGGTGTGACCTCCACATTGGTCCCCGTGCCTACAATGCTGGAGAACACGTACGGGGTTTGGGTGAGGGCAATCACCGCCGCTGTCCCCAGTCCCAAAAGGACCAAGGAGAAAGGCTTGATAGTAAGCTGGTTCCCAGGGAAGGTGCTCACCGTCAGGAGTACGCAGAAGGAATAGAGGATGCCGGCACCCAGCTCCCAGCGGGCAAAGTGAAGCGTATCAAGGGAGGTTGCCTGGGTAAGGGAGAGGTAGTTGGCAATGGTCCAAAAAGCAGCAGCGCTCGTTAGGAGGAAGAATGTCCAGTTCGTGGCGCTCTTAGGCTTAAAAAGCAATACGAAAAAGCCTGTGAAGAGATTGGCAGCGACTGCCGCAATGACCAGTAATAAGTTGAGCCCCACCATATAGGTTTAGTATACGCTACTCACCCGCAATGCTCGATACTGTGCGCCTAGGGGATTGGTGGGTAAACGAGGGATCCTGAGGAAAACCTATCCTAAAAGTGAGTTGCGGCCGGCCTTCCGTTGCAAGAAGGCGCTTCATACGGGGGACAAACGGCGGGATCTCGGTAGGGGCAGCCGCAATGCAATGGGCAAGGCCCAGGCTGGCCGCCAGGTTGAGGAAACGCTGGACGGTGCGCCCAACTGCCAACCAGGACGGCATGTCGTCCTGAGGTGTACTGACTACCACGATGAGGGGCGTAGAGCGGAACTTCTCGTAGGCAAAGCGGGCCTCACCGGGGATGTCTATGCCGTTAAGGATGAACTGCTCTCCTGTTTCGCTTGGGACGGGGTTCTTCACCATGGCCTTCACGAGCATGCCAACGGTACTATCTTCCTTTTCCCACTTCACAAACCTGGCCAGCTCGCGCCGGAGGCCTGGCATGGTGACGGCGGTGCGGAGGCCACGGCCTGCCATCTCCGCAATTTGTTCCTTGTCTTCAACAGAATCGATGAAATGAAGGGTTACATTCTCTTCCCGAGGCATATCGCCAAGGGTTTTGAGTGTAGTTTCTGCCAGCGGTTCCGGCTGGTAGAGGCCGCGGTTGGTGTGCCGTTTTGTCATGCCGGTAAAGGCGGGGTTGTCACTTTTTGCGCCAGCCCATGTCACGGTAAGTGGAATTTCCAATTGGCTTAGTGGGACGGAGAGGGGAATTTTGCCCATGTGCACAGCAAAACCAAAGTGCTCGGCGGCGCAGGCGAAGTTTTCCACGAAAGCACCCAGTGATACTGTGGTGAGTCGAGGTATTCCAGCGGTAGCTAGTTCCAGGTTTGGACGTACAATTATGCCATCTTCCAAAATGGCCACATCCCATGGCTGGTTGTTGTGTGCGGAGGGCGCAAGGGCGGCAAATTGCAGCCAAAAACTGAGCTTTTCACGCAGTGTCCATCCCTCATTGTACGCATCTACGTCAAAATCCCAGGCGCTCATAGGGGATCCTCCAGGCGGTTAAAGATGAGGTCAAAGCCAAGGTCAAATTCGTCAGTCAAACGCTGCCGTTCAGCCGTTGCCTTGGAGGAATTGAAGCTTGGGTCAATGTCGCGGTCAAAGTGTACCGTGTAACGGCCGGATGGCATCTCTTCGCCGGTCAGAATGCGCCGTGCGGTATAGCTGGTGGCTGCCCCGGAGAGAATGGCGGCGTTGCCTAGCTGGGGCCACGAGGGCAGCGTTTGGCCTACCTGCATGAGGGAGTACTGGGTGCGAGGGGTGATATCTGAACCAACAATGGCGCTGGCCAGTTTTACCTTTTCAGAGTTAGGCATGGTGGCGCTTGCCCGGCTAAGGAGTTCCTCGTCTGCACGCCCGTGGAAGAGAGGCCGGTCTGGCTCCAGGTCAAAGCGCTCCACATCGATAATAGTGTTGTCCCCGTTGTCTGTGGCCATGATTACAGGCACGCCCAGCTCCCGTGCTTTGCGACGGGTAAGCACCTTGAGAAGGATGTCATCCACCTCTTCAATGAAAAGATCTAGTTTGCCACCTTCAACAAAGAAAGCATCCAGCTTTTCTTCGGTGACACCATCCCAGAAGGGCACCAGCTCTGCGTAGGGGTTAATCTCATAGACCCGCCGCATGGCGGCAGTCAGCTTGGGAACCGTCAGGTCACACACAGAACCAAAGAGGCGGTTCAGGTTGGTGATGGACAGGGTGTCGTGATCGGCCAGGCGAAGGTGCTTGCCGCCTCCGGAAAGGACGAGGGCATTCAGGACGGACGAGCCCACGCTCATGCCTGCAATGCCAATCTTTGCGCCGTAGAAAGCCCGTTGCTCCTCTTCTGTGATGAGGAACTTGTTGCGTGCAGTACGGAGCTCGTGGAAGGTTTCTTCATCTGGCAGGTGAACCAGGGTGTTCTTCCAGGGAAAGTAGGCCCATTGGGATTTTTCTTCCACCTGAGGGGCGCCCCAGGCATCCGTATCCCAAGCGGCGCGGGTTGCCTTGGCTTCGGAAGAGCCAGGCATGAGGTGGGGGAAGCGGATCTTAAAGAGGTCATCCAGCGCTTCAGGCATGGCCTCAATGACCAGCGGCGCATGTTCCTCCTTGAGGGCAGCTAGCGCCGGGTCATCCACACGGTAGAATTGTGGCGTTACTGCTTGCTGGTCCATCGGTGTTTGATCTTTATCTCAAATTCCGGGGCGCCATAAGCCAAGAGGTGGATGCGTGGCCGGGCCTTGGCTCCCATTTCGCTGTAGAGCTTGTTGTACTCGCTGTTGTACTTACGCAGGCTGCCCATGACGGCTTCTTGTATCTCAAACGCCAGTGACTCGCTCTGTTTCTTGTCGCGCCGGAGCTCCACATAGAGGTGGAGGGTCTGGTTCTGCTTGCGGTCGTACTCGCTGCGCAAGACAAATTTTCCGGTAATACGTTCCTGGAGCTCGTGACTCTCTAGTCCATATTTAATGTTCTCCGGAAAGATATCGAGGGCGTAAAAGGTGGTGGAAACATCGGAGCGGCCGTAGAGTGCCAGGTATTGGTCATAGCCGTGTGCCTGGATAAGGTCTGCGGGTATTTCTATGTCAGATTCAGCCAGGGCAGCCGTCAGCTCCTCTCCTGTAATAAGGCGGCCTTCGTCGTTGATCTTGTACCTAATGAGCGGCATGGCGTTGTCCGCAGTAAAGAGAAGGTAGTTCTTGTTGGTCTCAAAGTAGCGCATGTCCGGTCGGTAGCCCACCAGCGTTGGAAGGAGGGTTGCCTGAGGGAAGAGGCTTTTCATGAGGGCCTCATTTTCTACGATTTTCCGGCGGGCAAAGATGGAGAACGGATTCTCAAATCCCATGATCCCGGCATCGGCCGTACCGTAAATGCCTACCGAGGCGGTGATGTCGTTCTGCTTGCCAATCTTCTTCAAGACATAATCCCGCCACATTTCCGAGTAGTTCTCGCCGGCAAAGAGGAGGGAGACATTGAGGGTAGTGAGGGGTGCGCCTGCCTCTTCCGCATCGTCCAGCACGTCTTTGACAAAGGGAGGGTACCCAGCAATGACGGTACGCTCAAAGTGAGGAGCCAGGTTCTTGAGGATGTGGATGATCTCACCCTTGTTGATGCCAGGGGTGACCAGGGAGATGTGGTGGTCTTCTTCGGCCAGCTTAAGAATTCCGGTGAACATGTAGGTGCCGGCAATCCAGGTGCCCATGGCGTACGCAATAATGACCAGTGTTTTCTCTTCGTGGGACTTATAGCTTGTCCGGAAGAGGGTGTTGTTGAGTTCAACGGATTGGCGGGTGGCAATGTCGTTCCTAAACCAGAAAGAGGGCGTGCCGCTGGAGCCGGAACTCATGGAGACCACATGGCCCGTGGTAACATCGCCATCTTTTAGGAGATCAGGAAGGGGGTACGCTTTGAGGTAGTTCTCCTTGGTGACAGGGGGGACAACCGAAAAGTCCTCGGGAGTGGTCACCTTTTCCGGGTCAATGCTGTTCTTTACCAAAAAGTCACGGTACGCAGGTACCCTGGTAGCTGCTTCTTGAAATGTAGCCAGTGCCTCAGCAAAACCAGCAGGATGCGGATTCGTTTTCATGAGTACTTTAAGCGTACGGGATAAAGGGGTCATAGGGCAATTGTCATCCACTTTCTTTTGTCTGCGGGTACCTTCTGCTAGCATGAGAGAACTATGTCCCGAATCGTTACTGGTATCCAATCTACGGGGAACATTCACCTCGGAAACTACATTGGCGCAATGCGCCCTTTTGTGGAGCTGCAGAATTCCCACGAATGCTTTGTCTTCGTGGCCGATTTGCATGCGTTGAACGGTGTCCATGATCCCAAGGTGCTGCAAGAAAATGTCATGGTTATTGCCAAGGCCTACCTGGCCGTAGGCCTAGACCCTGAGAAGGTGACTATCTTCCGCCAATCAGCAGTTCAGGAGCATGCGGAGCTGGCAGTGATACTGGCGCCTTTCACTAGTCATGGTCTTTTGGAGCGTGCGCATGCCTACAAGGATGCGGTGGCCAAGGGGAAACCGGTGAATGCCGGCCTCTTCTACTACCCTGTGCTTATGGCTGCCGATATTTTGCTCTACAAACCTGAACTTGTTCCCGTTGGGGCAGATCAACAGCAGCACTTGGAAATGACGCGTGAGATAGCGGAGCGGTTCAACCATGTGTATGGCGAGACCTTCCCGCTTCCCAAGGCGCACCTTATGGGCAGCGAAGAGCACATCCTCAAGGGGTTGGATGGCCGCAAAATGTCCAAGAGCTACGATAATGTGATTGGTATTTTTGATGCACCAGACATTATCCGCCAGAAAGTGGCCCGTATTGTGACAGACTCCAAGCGGCCAGAGGAACCAAAGGACCCTGCCACAGATACGCTCTTCTCCATCTACCGGCATGTGGCCAGCCCTGAGGCAGTGGCAGAGCTCTACGAGCGGTACACACAGGGCGGAATAGGGTATAAAGAGGCAAAGGACCTGCTGGCGGAGGCTGTCATTGCCTATGTGGCACCCATGCAGGCCAAGAAAGCCGAGCTGGACCAGGATGAAGACGGGGTACGGGCAATTTTGGAGAATGGCGCAATGAGGGCACGCGCAGTGGCTGAACAAACCGTGAGGGAAGTAAAGGAGAAAATCGGTCTCCTACCGTAACGTTTACGTATGTCAACAGAACCGCGCCGCCGCTTCGAAAAGAAGGAAGAGGTACCGCGTGGGCCAATAATTGGCCGCATGCCGCCTCAAAACCTGGACGCCGAGATCTCCACACTTGGCGCCCTCCTTCTCGATACAGAAGCCATCATGAAGGTGGTGGATTTGTTGACCCCGGAAGATTTTTACCGCCCAGATCACGGCCAGATTTATGCCGCCATGCAGTCTTTGTTTGAGAAGCGGACCCCTATGGACCTGGTTACTGTGGCCGGAGAACTGGAGCGTAACAAGAAGCTGGATGAAGTAGGGGGCATGGCCAAGCTTTCGAGCCTAGTTAGCTCGGTGGCAACTGCTGCCAACATTGTCCACTACGCTACCATTGTCCGGGAAAAAGCGTTGTTGCGCCGCCTCATTGGCGCTGCCGGCACTATTGGTGAACTTGGTTTCCAGGAAGAGCTGGAAGTGGACGCCCTGCTTGATACCGCAGAGCGCACGCTCTTTGGTATTACGCAGCGTTTCCTGAAACAGAACTTTATCTCCGTACGGTCTATCTTGGATGATTCCTTTGAGCGTCTCGGCATGCTTGCCAAGCAGGACGGTGCCTTGCGGGGTATTCCTACGGGTTTTCGACAGCTGGACCGGCTCCTTGGCGGCTTGCAGCGTTCGGATTTGCTTATCATTGCCGCCCGCCCGTCCATGGGTAAAACGGCTTTTGTAATGAACATTGCAGAGCACGTAGCGGTGCAGGAGAAGAAAACCGTGGGCATTTTCTCCCTGGAAATGAGCAAGGAGCAGCTGGTGGACCGCCTTATTTCTTCCATGGGAAGAGTGGACTCTTGGAAACTGCGCAATGGCCAGCTTTCGGAGGACGACATGTCCAGCCTTATCCAAGCCCAGGCCCAACTGGCAGAAGCCAACCTCTTTATTGACGATGCCCCGATGGCTTCTGTTATGGAGGTGCGCGCCAAAGCCCGTCGGCTGCAGTCTGAGCATGGCCTAGACCTGATCTGTATCGACTACTTGCAGCTCATGGTGGGTAGTGCCAAGAACCAGGACAACCGCGTACAGGAGGTATCCGAGATCTCCCGCTCCCTTAAGGCCTTGGCTAAGGAGCTGAACTGCCCCGTCATTGCGTTGTCGCAGCTTTCCCGTGCCGTGGAGGCTAGGAATGACAAGCGCCCGATGCTTTCGGACCTGCGTGAGTCAGGATCCATTGAGCAGGATGCTGACGTGGTCATGTTCTTGTACCGTGAGGACTACTATAACAAGAACCGCGAAGAGCACTCCAACTTGCTGGAAGTGATCATTTCTAAACACCGCAACGGCCCCACGGGGGATGCCAAGCTTTCTGCGCAGCTGCAGCACAGTCGTTTTTACGACATAGACCTACGTTCTGATTCTCATTAGTGGGTCTATGGCGATCGGCGAACATTGACCTCTATAGACTGTGAGCCGATATGATATTGACATCAGACACGATTCTTAAAAAAAGTATTGTGCTTCCGTAGCTTACATTCGTTAAAAAATTGTGTGTAAGTTAAGACGAAATATATACATTGATGGTCGATGTAAGTAGGGAACTTTTGCTAGGCCTTGAACCTAGCATTTTTCATTGCCAACCGAGTGACAAAAAAGTGCCGAAAAGATTCCTAGCGAAATAATGGCTTCCTAAGCCATTTAACGCATACTACAGGTTAACAACCCACTCTAGCTCATTGACCGGGGAGCATTGGAGGATTATAATTAGTGCGTTGAGGATCAGTTTACCAATGTTGGTCCCAACAAGTGCCTGGCGGAAAAATAATACAAATACCTTAATAATTTTTGTACCTTTTCTCCTCGTACTGGCTGGAGTGATACTACTAGCCTGAGTAAGACACAAGTTTTGTTTGGGTGCCAAGCAAGACACTTCAGTTTACAAAAACGATTCGCATCACAGGGTTTAACCATCAAGTGCCCACAGTGATCAATGCGAATCGTTTTTTTGTGTTTAAAATTTAAAGGGTTGACAGGTTGACATCCCTCATGTATGATTCAGATTCGTTTCGGGGTGAGCAATATGAGGTGTCATGGAAGCCTTTTGGTTATCTGGGCACTAGCCCATGAGCCTGACCTTCTCAAAGAGGAGGTGAGGAAGATGACGGAAGAACATATAGGAAATTGCCTTACTTGTAAGGCACT
>DATHWI010000118.1 GCA_035460805.1 Verrucomicrobiia bacterium
TTTTTATATTCAGCACTTTTTTCTTATGGATGGGCTATGCTGAAAAAAGTAACCAACCCCCATGCCTGCAAAGAAGTACCGCCACCTCCTCACTGTGCATACCGGCCCCATGAAGGCGGCCAAAACACTCCATCTCATCCAAGCCTATTTGCACGCCCAAGCCTCTAGGCGGACGGTGCAGGCGTTCAGGCCAAGTGTGGACACCAGGCATGCGGATCCCATCATATGTACCCGTTTTGGCAATGTTTGCATCCCGGCTTCCCTTGTAGGAAGCGGTGCCGACATTTTGGCCGCGCTTAAACCGGAAACTACCCTTGTCTTGGTGGATGAGGTGCAGTTCTTAGAAAGCGGCTTTCCCGCCACAATCAGGGAAGTGCTTATGCAGGCTGATGTTGTAGTATCTGGCTTGGACTTGGATTTCCGTGGCTTGCCGTTTGGACCCATGGCGGAACTGCTGGCAATGGCCGATACGGTACATAAGTACACCACGGTGTGCGATGCATGTGGCGGGTTGGCCCGGTTCAGTCAGCGGCTTATTGATGGCAAGCCTTCGCGGGGTGAGGAGAAGGAGGTACTCCCAGAAGGAAAACAGGAAAACGTCAGTTACGAAGCCCGTTGCCACAAGTGTTTTCAGCCACCACGTAGTTTGACTGTCACAAAGCAGCGTAGAATGAAGGGGTAACCCACCCCTTTGGATACTAAACGCACCCTCTCCTTCATTGCGCTGACCAGTTTCGTTATCGGCATAACGGCGCTGGCTATTGTTATTGTTGCGCAGGCGCCAAACCGGACGCAGGGTAGGCTTATTACGGGGATAGTAGTGCCGCACCACGACATCGTCAAAGAAAAGCGGGCGCAGCTCTTTGCGGAGATTCACAAGCGCGGGGTAAGCCCGGCCACGGTAATTTTGGTGTCACCCAACCACTACAACTCAGGAGTAGGTGTTGTACAGGCAAGTACTAGGACTTGGACACTGAACGAAGGGGAGATTGCCCCTAACATGCAGGTTATCAACCGCCTGCTCCAGGCCGGCGTGCGTGAAGAGAGTGAAAGTTTCACCAATGAGCACGGCGTGCGGCTTGTCCTTAGTGATATCGAAAAGAATTTCCCCGATGCCTCAATAGTGCCGCTTATCGTAAAAGAGGGGGCGACCGAAAGCCAGATAAACCAGGTTTTCACGGCACTGGTGGAGACATGTGAGAACTGCCTCCTGGTAGCCTCCGTTGATTTTTCCCATTACCAACCAGCCATACTGGCCAACCTCCACGATTCGCTCACCCGCCGCCTTCTCCAAAATGGTGACAAGGAAGCAGTACTCAGCAAGGCAGAGGTGGACTGTGGCGTGTGTCTCAGCCTCCTTATACGCTGGTCTGACCACTTTGGCGCCAAGCGTTTCTCGGAGTTTGCCCACACCAACTCCGGAGAACTCATTGCCGACCCCGACATTGAGACCACTACCCACATCTTTGGCTGGTATGAGATGGGCGAGCGCACAGTGCCTCAGAAAAGCGTTTCCTTCCTAATGGGAGGCGATGCCATGTTTGACCGGGGGGTCGCATCGCTCTACCCGGGTAAAGACTTGAAGAATGTTTTTGCCACCCTGGGGCCGCGGACATTTTGGGGGACCGACCTGTCCCTTTTGAATTTGGAGGGTCCCATTAGTGCTACCCCTGTTGTCCCTGCCCCTGCCGACAGCTTTTCCTTTCATTTCCCGCCCGAGACGGTGAGTGCCTTGGATTTTGCCCATGTAAACGCGGTGAGCCTGGCAAACAACCATACGTTTAACCAGGGCGCCGAAGGGTTGTCCGCTACGAGGGACCTTTTGGACAAGGCAGGGATTCAGCAGGTGGGTGGGCCAAGTGACGTGGATACCGTGCGCACCATTACCATCAAGGGGGAGGGCCTTAACCTCCATGTCGTAAGCGTGCATGCCATTACGGCTGCGCCAGATTTGACCCCGCTTATCAAGCGGCTCAAGGGGAACCCTGCAGACCGGGTCTTGGTGTTCCCGCATTGGGGCATTGAATATGAAGCGAACCATTCGCCCATGCAGGCAGCCTTGGCCCACGCCTGGATGGACGCCGGGGCAGACATGGTAGTGGGTTCACACCCCCATGTGGTGCAGGACACGGAGCTCTACAATGGCAAGCCCATCTTTTATTCACTTGGCAACTTTGTCTTTGACCAAGAGTTTTCCGCAGAGACCCAGCAAGGCCTGGTGCTGGCTGGTGAGTTTACGGAAAACGGTGTGACAATCTTTGCTTTGCCAACCCAGGGCAAGGACCTGCAGCCAGGGTTCACACGCAGCGCGCGGAAGGCCGCAATTTTGGAAGAGCTCTACCAACCTTTCCTTGGATTTACCCGAGAGACTAAGGCGGGTGTATTGTTACAGCTGCCACTCCGTTGATACCATTACATAAGAACAAGCGAATTGCTTTCAAATGCCAGAGCACAAAATAAGCCCAATTTTGTTAGGGGGGCTTGCCATAGTCATTGTGGCAGGGGCGCTAACGGGGTACCAATACTACAAAAACAATCCAGATAGTGCGACGCCTACGCCTAGCCCAACGGCTACCGCAGAGGCTACTGCCACGCCTGCCGCTACCGCCACACCAGTGGCCAAAGTGACTGATGCGAATGTGACCTGGCTCAGTAAGCCTGAAAAGTTGGCAAGCGCGCCCGCAATTTTTGACAAAGGGGAAGTGTATGAGACAGCGGCCCTGGCTAACGCAGAAAATATTGCGTACAAGGTGGGTACTGACGGCACACAGGATATTATCCTCATGTTTGGCCCAGCCCTAGGCCTTGGTGGAACGGCGAACATGACGCTCCTTAAGACGGGCGCCAGCTCTTACGACCTGATCAAGGCTAACTCCTCCATGCTCTATGACGATAATGGCAAGTATGAGTATGAGCTTCCGCTAAAGAAGGGTGCAGTCACTGAGAACGCTACCAAGAAGTACGCGTCTATCACTGAGCCGGAAAAACTCACCGTAGATGGCGTTACTGCTGACTTGTCTGCGCAGTACTTCTCACAGGCGATGTTTGATTTCCGTGAAGAAGTGGATGGTGCCAAGCGAACGGACACCAAGATTGATGAGACTCCGTATGGCGATGTCTACCATGAGACTAACGGCAGCGGTGACACGGTCTACAGCGCCTTGGTTCTTCGTCGGTTTGACGGGCTGGTAGTTTACTACGACCTGCCACGCACCTTCATCACCGATGACAGCGTGCTTCAGGCCACTTGGAAAGACGGTAAGAAAAACAGCGACACTTTCCGTATTGATGGTTCCAGCGGTTGTGGCCACGCCCGTGGCATTACCATTATTGCCAGCGGCAGCCTGGATGGCCTCGCGGCAGTAGGTACTACTAGCAAGGGTGAGACACTGTACGGCTTTACCGATAACAACAACGCTATCGTAAAGAGCTACTACGAAGCCATGAATGGCGAGTACTACGACCAGGCCAAGGGTGACAACGTAAAGATTACCGTTGAAGAGTGGCAGGCAAAGCACGGGTTGGTTGTCTACAAAGACGGCCTGAACCGCCTCGTAGTCATTACCAACACCACCTACGGTGTGAATGCAGAGTGTGGCAAACCAGTTGTGTACCTCTACCCAACTGAGACAACCCCGGTTTCCGTAAAGGTTGGTGCAAATGTGACTGTTTCCGAGCCGGCCTACAACAACGGCTGGAACGTTACCGCCCATCCAAACGGCACGCTTGTCATGGGTAATGGTGCTGAGTATCCAAACCTCTTCTGGGAAGGTACTGGGCATGGTTCATACCCTGAAATCACCAAAGGCTTTGTAGTAAAGACTGCAAATATAGAAGCCACCTTGCGTGACCACCTGAAGCAGCTTGGCTTGAATGCCCAAGAGACCGCTGACTTCCTTGAGTTCTGGATGCCAGAAATGCCTACAACCCCATACACCCGTGTTTCCTGGTTGAACACCCGTGAGATGGATGAGTTGGCCCCGCTGACTGTTTCTCCTAAGCCAGACACCAGCATCCGCGTCTTCCTTGATTACGAAGGCCTAGAAGTTCCTATTGCGCTTCCTGCGCAGAAGTTGAGCGCAGTGCCTCGTCATGGGTTTACCTTGGTTGAGTGGGGTGGGTTGCTCCGCCGCTAAGGCCGAGTACTAAAAAGAGACCGCCGGAAGGCGGTCTCTTTTGTATAAGAAAACCCGCACCTTGTGGGTGCGGGTCAGTGAGTTGAGGTTCTCGTTCAACGTGGGCCTTAGTAGCTGTAGTCTCGGTCCGGCTTCTCGTCCACCGCCTTCTGACCCATATTGTCAGGGTCCTCGAAGAGGCGGAACGGGTTGAGGATGTAGAGATTGTTGATACTCAGCCGGTCGTAGCGTCCGGAGTACCACCACTTCTGGTAGATGGGGGTGAGGCCCCAGCGGCGTGTTGCCTCGTCGCGGGCGTTGAGGATCTCGTTGTCCCCAAGCCACTCGACCTCTCCCGGGTAGGGAAGGTAGTCTTTGGTAGCTTCCTGATCGCCTAGGGTGGCGTTGAAGGAAGTGCGGTAGCCTATAAACGTCCGGCGGATGGGCCGGAGTGCGTACAGGGCAAGGGCTTGCGGGACAAGCAGAAGGACGCAGGCGCAGAGCACCCCAAAGGTCTCCCGCTGGTCTTGGGTGTCAATCCACCGGCTGGCTAGCAAGCGGAGTGCCAGGATGATGAGAAGGGGCGGAACCCAGGCCCTGAACCAGATGAGGATGACAAGGAAGGCCGCGATTGCTCCCCAGAAGTAGGGGGGATTGTGCAGGACGTCTTCCAGGTCGCTGGCGATGAGCCAGACAATGCCGTAGCCCACTGCGACGAGGGCGATGATATCACCGAGGACTTCCAGGCCAATGCCGAGGAAGTTCCCTGCGTAGAAGAGGATGGCGCAGACGATGAAGACGACTGCTACGATCACCGTAAGGTAGCCAGTGCCTTTGATCGCACCAACAGCTGCCTTCTTGGCAACTTCCAGATCAGACGAGACTTTGCTTTTGTTGAACATGTTTTCAAACCTCCAACGAACAGGGGTGAATATACGCTAAATCACCCCGTTTGTCAATCTGGTAGCGCTCTTCTACTACTTATTGAGCGTGTGCCCACCAAAGGCGTTGCGCATGGCAGCCAAGAGCTTGGTGGCGAAGTTGGTTTTACCTTGTTGCGAGGCAAGGCGGACATCAAATGAGGCCTGGATAGAGGGCATTTCAATGCCGAGTTCCTTAGCCACCTCAAGGGTCCACCGTGCTTCACCAGATTCAGCTACATGCCCGTCAATGCCGTCCAGGGTAGGGTTGGCCTTTAGGGCGTCCCTAGTCAGTTCGTTGAGCCAGGATGTGATGACGCTCCGCTTCTGCCAGATATCGCCAGCCGCTACCAAATCGAGGTCTTTGTAAGGCCCTTCTTTCAAAATGCGGTAGCCTTCGGCCAGGCTTTCCATCATGCCGTACTCAATGGCGTTGTGTACCATTTTCACGTAGTGGCCGGAGCCGCTTTCGCCAAAATGTTGGTGTCCGCCGTGGGGTAGAGAGAGTACATCGAGGGGCGATGTGACAGCCTTGTACGAGGCCGCATCCCCACCGACCATCATAGAAAAACCGTTCTTGTAGCCCCAAACTCCGCCGCTTGTTCCAATGTCTAACAGGTTGGAACCGGCCGCCGCTACTTTTTTGGCCCGCTCGCGGGTGAGTCGGAAATCGGAATTCCCACCATCAATAATGATGCTGTCATTAGGGACGAGGGCAAGCCAGGCATCCAGTTCCGTGTCCACGACGTCCGAAGGAACCATGATCCACACTACGACTTGGTCCCCACCAAAAGCGGTTACAACTTCCTCTTTGGTGTAAGCTGCCACGGCACCCAAGGCCTTCATTTCGTTAATTGGGTCGTGGCTCCGGTTGTGGGCAATGACCGTGTGACCGCCTTCATGGAGTTTGCGGGCAATCTGGCCTCCCATGCGTCCTAACCCGGCAATAGCTATCTTCATAGTGGATGTTCCTTATTCCGTAGTTGACCTAGTATGATGCAAATATACCTGAATTCTATTTTAATCTTAACCGATACACTGCCAGGGAATTTTTCCTTGGAGAAAAATGATCGGCTTTGCGCGTCTATTTCGCGCAAAACGCAGTTTTTCGGAAAGGAAAAATTCCCACCATGGCTAAGACCTGGCAACAGAAGTATGACACCAGCAAGGAACCAGTGGTGGAAACACTGGACAAGGACTTCTCAGATTTGAAAGCGGGTTCAACCATGCTGATATCCACTCCGGCTGAGGTTGAGGCATACGTCAGGAGCATCCCACGGGGTACTGCCTTAACCATGAAGGAGCTTCGGGCAGGCTTGGCAAAGCAGCATGGCGCAGAGGGGACATGCCCGCTAACCACCAGCATCTTCTTGCGTATTGCCACAGAAGTAGCCCTGGAACAGATGGGGAATGGCGTTCCTCAGGGCAAGGTGATGCCCTTCTGGCGCGCGGTAGACCCCAAGGGGCCGCTGGCTAAAAAACTTTCCTGCGGCACTGCCTTGATACAGGACTTCCGCCGGGCCGAGGGAATCGCCGCCTAACAGGTTGGGCAGAGGGGCTTTAACCTTGACAAAAGGGCGGTTTTGTGGTATAAACTGCGCACATCCTAAATTGGCTTTTTAGCTCTGGGAAGTAGTTTGACAACTCTGGAGGATACAAAAACAAAATGCTGACTCGAACGAGTTTGCCTAAGCTGTTTTTGGCACTATTCATTGCCGTTCAGTGCTGCGTTGGGGTTAAATACCTTTCCAACACGGCAATTGAGCGCGCATACGCGACGCAAGTCGGACTAGTCGCCAAAATGTACGACGAGCTTCTTTATGGGCTCCACCTGGAGATTCTGGGTGCAAAGAAAACGCACCCCAAGTACACCGAAGGTCTTTCGGTGCAGAATCTTCTCGATGCACTCGAGCAGGAAAAGACTGCGCTTGAGCAAGTTCCGGACGAGCAAAGCCCGTTCCGGATGGCCCAAGCAACCGCCCATGCGCGGCTTGTCACTGGTGGTGTGGGCGCCCAGGTCACTTCGATCAGCACCACAATCGCCGACCTCAATACCGCCCTTGCTGCGTACCCACAAGTTGAGACGAACATACGTCGCGACATTGGGAGTGCCACAAGCCGGATTGAGAGCTACGTCGGCCAAGGCTACCGCCGAGGCCACTTCACTGATGCAGAGCAGGTCATCAACCAGCTTCGCAGCCGTGCAGGCAACGTAAAGCGTTTGTTAGGGACCATTGACTCTAGGGACCAGCGGCCAGACTACGTCCAGATCTACAAGATCGGCGTTGACTCCCGCGACCTCCTTACGCAGTCCAACTCCCTTGCAGATCGGGCGCCACGGCTTCACGAAACGGTGGCCCAACTTTCGGGTACGACCCGTTCGGAACATCAGACAATCCTCAACTCGTTCAGCTCGGCATACGCGGCAGTTTCTCGCATAGAGAACTACGCTGTGTACCAGAGACGCGGGTTTGCCCAAGGGTTGCGCAACGCACAGAACGAAATGCAGTCACTGGTGGACGGCCTCATCGAGGTCAACCGCCTGAACGGCATGGAAGTCCAAGACTTTGAGGGAGCACGCGCTCTCTTGGAGCGGGTGCGAAGCAGGCTTAACGCCATTGAAACGGTTATCGAACACACGCACGCATTCGATCGAAAGATCCGCAGTGCTGTTGCGAACATGAGTTCGTACCGTTCCGATGCAGACTCGGCAATTTCTCGTGCCCAATCCCACATTAATCAGTGGCGGAGCGAGAATAGTCAGCACAGGGCAGAGTCCACACTGGACGACGCACGAGACTACTACAATACTGCGCGGCTGCGTGAGTCGAGTGACCCTATAACGGCACTCGAAAAGTACCAATCTGCAGAGAGCGAAGCTGAGGATGCATACCGTCAAGTTGACACGTATGTACCTCCTCCTCCTAGCACCTCTTCAGATAGCTCAAGCTCTTCATCGGGCGGCGGCTTTGGTGGCGGAAGCTCAGGCGGCGGCTTCAGTGGATCCAGCGGCGGAGGCAGTTCGTCTCCTGGCGGCGGATCTTTTGGTGGCCCGGGTGGCGGTTCCTTTGGGGACGGAGGTTAAATATGTTCGAATCTGGTTGGTGGTTTACATTCCATGGTCTTCAGATCATGTTCTACATTGCCGGAATCGTGGTTGCGGCGCTCTATGTGCTCATCACATTCTGGCCCGGCAAGCTTAAGCCGTACATCAAAATGGTCCAGCAGTCTAAGCAACTGCGTGCGTCCGGTGCCGTCATCCACATTGAAGAGGACGAACCGGAGCCTTCGGCCGATGCCTGCGCCCCCATTCCAGTTGACGAGGTGAAGGCTGGTCAGATCCTGACTAGCGTTCCCACGTATAACGCCTCGAAAGAGGGCTCCTGGCAGGCGGACCGCACCGTGGTTTGCACGGCAATGGCGAAAGTCTTCACACCGCAAGGTGCCCAAGACACGCTCTTCATCTGGCTTTCTGGGGACATGCTCCTCATGAAGACGCCTACCAAGTGGCGGTTGTTGACCGAGTTGCCCATTAGCGGCAGCGAAGCCCAGACCGTTCTCGATGAGCGCGAATCCCTTCTCAAGGGAGTCAAGGCCGGGGCGAGTGTCCTGGATCAATCCATTGACTCGTTCCGCGGCTGTGCCTGGAAGATCAACGGTTCGTACGGACGAAACGACGGTGGAAAGTTCCCAGGTCAGAGCACGATCGAGCGAACCTCGGTCATCTCGGACACGGGGCAGTTTGCCGACGATCTGCCAAGCCTGGCCAAAGGCCAGCGACAGGCCTTCTCGTACTTCGACATGCGGGCCGACTTTGTTAGCGGTGATCCTACGTTTACGGATCGCTGCATGGTCGCCTTCTGGCTCGAGAACGGCGCAGACTGCGTCGTGTACGTAGGCAAGTACCTGGATGAAGCCGATGTCCGTCAGATGGGAGTCATGTAATGCCGAAAGGTGACGAAATATTCACCGACTGGCAGAAGCAGGTTGCCCCTCGCATCCAGCACATCCGCAACGCATACTACGCTGCCGGCACCCTAGAGGAGCTGAAGCGTGATGCGGAGCAGGTGCGGGATAGCTGGGTAACCAAGATGAAGCATCCTGACGTACGGCTAGCCCAAGAGGCAGCCGACAAGCATCTGGCAGCCAATGCCGCTTACGAAGAATATGCACGGGCATACGAAGCGGTAGGAAGCCAAATGCAGCTGGTCCGCCTGGAGCTCAACAAGCTTCAGGACCAGCGGCTGACGCTCTCTGGTATGTGCCGGGCATTGAACGTCCAGGAGCTTGGTGCTGATGTACTCGAAAGGGTCTACGGCGCCATTGGGCCTGACAGTCCCGTGGAAAGCGCCCTCGCTACTGCCCGCACTGCGGTGTCAGAGTTGAGCGCTGAAGCGGCAGCCCGCCAAGAGCTGCAAGCATTCTTGGCAGATTCTTCGCCGGCATAAGCCGGTGTCTAGTGGCCGTCCCCAAAGGACGGTCACTTTTTTATTTCTTGGGCTTAGGTGCGGGAAGCGCGTCGGCAGTCTTCCGTATGAAGCGTTGCAGCCACTCCCGGTCTTCCCACTTGTCCTCCGGTACCCGGAAGTAGAGTTTTGACCCGGGGTAGGCTGGGGCCATTTCCGTTTCCGCTTCAAACTCTGCCGCAGCAGCTGAGGGTTTTACAAAGAGTTGGTTGTCGCAAATGAATGCCACCACCTTGTCATTGCAGTAGAGGGCGTACTCGCCAAACATCTTCCGTGAGTGCATGGTTCCGGCGCCAGCAACTTGGTCCAAGATAAAATCGACAGTTTGTTGTTCGGTGGCCATAGAAAGACAGTACCTCTTTCACCGTGGGTTCTCCAGGGTTTTGTTCCGCGGCGTTTATTGCTACTCTGCTCTATTGTTTGAGAAGGAGCTTGAAAACCTGATGCAGAAAATAAAGCACAAGAACCCGTTGCTATTTACGGGCTTTGAATGCTCGAAGATCGTGTACGGGTGCCGCCAGGATGGCACGGAAGACGTTCTCGCTACTACGGCGCACGACAAGCGCTTTAGGAGTGACCTGCGACGCGTAAAAGAGGCGGGTGTGACTTTTGTCCGCTGCCCCGTTCCTTGGCACCGCATCGAGCGGGAGCCGGGTCGTTATGATTGGAAATGGCTGGATGCATACATGGCTGCGTACCGGGAGTTTGGGCTTATACCCATTGCTGACCTGGCGCACCACACTGCTATCCCGTCATACCTAAAGTATGGTTATGCCGACCCAGAGTTTGTGGGCCGTTTCATGGCATTTGTCCGTGAGTTTTACGCCCGCTACCCCTGGATAGAATGGGTAACGCCTATCAACGAGCCCTGTGCCACGGCGCACCTCTGCGATGTTGGCTACTGGGACAGGCATAAGCCTGACTACTGGCTGATCATAAAGCAGATGGGACAGGCTATCTGTGCATCGTCACGCTTCCTCCATGAGAGAGGGGTGAAGGTTATGCATACAGACCCCGCCCAGCACTTCCAGGTGCGGAAAAGGAAGAACCGGTATCTGGCAGAGGCCCGCAATGAGTGGCGTTTCACGGAAATTGAACTCTTCCTGGGTCTCATTAGTGAGTCAGACCCCCGGCACGCAGAGTTGCTTGAGCGGTATGGCTTTAACCGGGAAGAATTGAAGTGGTTCAGAAAGAACCCGGCGCATATCGATGTCTATGCATTGGACTACTATATGCACTGTGAATTGCTCCTGGATCACGAGGGGAAGGCCCCGCCTGCACGCGGCCTCGCACCCATCTTCCTGGACTACTACGAACGCCTTGGCCAGCAGTGTCCTGCGATGCAGTTTGCCATAGGGGAGTTCAACGTCCGCGAGAATGTGTTTGGCCGCCTCACGTGGGCCAAGTTTATTCTGGAAGAAGCCCGTACAATCTGGGAAAAGCTGGGTGACCGGTACTTTGGCACCTGCGCCTATCCCTTTATAGACTGTACGGATTGGTGTTCCTGCCTTAGGCATCCCAATAGGAATATTGACCCTCAAGGTATGTTCCTGTGGGTAGAAGAGGGCACGTTACGGCGGGTGAAATCACTCCTGTTCCGTTGGATGAGTGACTACGCCAAAGGGAAGGTCTCAGAAGCAGACTTTCCCGTGTACGGCTTTAGTGCGGACATGCACAACCGGCCTGACCGCCTCCTGTGGCGGTTTGAGCGGTGGGGCGTAAAGGAAATAATTCGTGGCTTGTGAACATCTCACCCGCTTTCTTGGGAAAGCGGGTTTTTCTTGCCTCTAGGAGTTGATTATTTGCATACTTAGTGATACTATCCCAGCGCCTTATATGGAGGGTTTGCGGATGTTGAAATTTCGAAGTTCCTTAGAGGATGGAGATCCCAAGCTCCTTCCTATCGTCAAAGTGGAGCGCCAGGGCGACCACAGCATTTCCGTCCCTGGGAACCTGGGGCGCTACGTCCAGACCCAGTTACGTGAACGAGGCTTTACGCAGGGCATTTGGGTCGTCAAGATGCGGGGCGCTAACCTTGCAGGTGCAAGTGGCGGCCGGAAGTTCTTCACGGTACGCGGCGTTTACAACTACAGCGTCCTCGATGTCATTGCCCAGCCGGGTAACCGAGGGACATGTCGAAGGCTGGAGGTAGATGTCCCCGACGAGCACTACAGCCCGCAGGTGGTTATGGCCAGCTTTAGGCCGGAGCCCAAAATGCAGGTTGGTTCAGCAGAGCAGGGCATGGTTATCTACAGTACCGGTGAAGTCATCAACGCTGACAAGCGGGTGCCTGCATCGGTGTTGGGCAGGGGCATGCGCTCTGGCTTCAAGCAAGTAGAAGCCTTTGCCAACAAGGAGGCGGAAAAGACGTTCAAGTTCTGGCGGAAACGTGAGAACATCCTAGCGCTCTTTGATGCCCTCCTGGATTCTGAAAAAATCCGGAAGGACACCGTATCCATGGAAGTCCTGGACAGTGCCATTGCCCGGGTTTGGGGAGCGAATCTCTCCAAGATGGGACTCAATGGGCTCAAAGTCCTCCTGGTTGAAGAGCAAGAGCTCTTTGTAGCGTCTAACTCGTTCAACCTCTTCCAGCTCACTATCGAAGGATGGCTGCTGCTGGAGGAACGGCGAAAGCTTCGCGAGGCCCATACCGAGCAGCGCATTGCCCAGCGCCGGGAAAACCTGGAAGCGGAGCTGAGACGGACGGAGGCACGCATTGCGGCTTTCGAAGAGAGCACGCTGCGTCGCCGGGAAGAGCTTAACAGCTACCTCGACAGCCTGCGACGCCAGGCGCGGGAATTCCGTTAAACCTAAGTGGCCACACACCGTGGCCACTTTTTTATTACAAAAATCCCACCAACGGTTGTTGGTGGGAGAAATCCCTCAGGAGTGGGGCGCAGAAGGGGGATTACCTGCTGCGCCTTGGAGTTCCAGTTTGTCCTAGCGGAACTCGTACCCCGCCTTGCGGAGTATTTGACGGAAGTGCGGGCCGTGGATCCAGTCACCCTGGGTAAGCCAACGGCCGTCCGTTCCCTTAAGAGCGTTAACACGGGGAGAGGCAGCGATCTGCTGGGCGGTTCCGGCGGTAATTGCCAGGCCACTGTAGGAGCAGGTTTTGGTTCGCGGCGAAATAGCGTGGAGAACAGGTCTGTTCTTTGGCATACGGTACCTTGCGGTGCCTGGTTTGCGGTTGTAGGGCAGCATTCCGCTGCCCTGCGGTCAGGGCTTCTTGGGAGAAGCCGGGTCCATGTCCGGTGGGCGCCGGTACCCGAGGATGAACTCCTCCACCGCCTCCTCCGCCAGCTGGCGGGTGGAGCTCTCGTGTCTGTGCAACGAGATGCGGTGCTGAAGCACGATGCGGCCGTGGCGGTCCACGATCTCCAGGAGCAGCGTCTTGGGGGTGCTGCCCTCCTTCTGGCGGACCAGGAGGTCGATCTGCTGGTCGGGGCGGGGCTGGTAGGCGCCCGCCGTGTACAGCGTCTGGAGGGCGGGGCCCGCCACCAAGCCCTCCGGCTCGGCCTGCTTCACCTTCTCGTCAATGGCGGCGGTAAGGCCGAGCATGGGCGAGGGAGGCGGAGCGAAGTCCGAGTCGGAGCAACCGGTGAGGATGAAGGCCAAGGCGGCGACGATGGTAAGGGAGGCGAACTTGTACATCACTTCTCAGGCCAGATCGCGTGGCCCAAGAAGTGCTGCACAAGCCGCTTTCAATTCCGTCCTGGTTGAGCACACGACGCGTGTTATGTGCTCAATGGGACGGCCCAGCGTTATGCTGGAACCGCAGATGGCCTAGGTGACAAGTGTTTGTCCCTTGGCCGCAAGGAGTTTCCCGATGGTCACCTTGGCTTCCTCCGTCCGCCGCGTCTCCCGACGCGACTTGGCGGTTGCCAGGTTGAACCCTCGGAATCCTGCCGGCCGCAGAAGCTGCATGTAGGCTTCCCTGGATACCTTCTTGTTGAGAAGGGCAGGGGCACCGTCGATGTCTTCTGGGACCTTGGTGATAACAATCACCTCGGCTGGGTCCTTGATGGTCACTTCAGACACGGCGCATACGATTGGGGTGTTGTTTCTCATAATCCTTCTTCTCTCCAGTAAGGCTACGTGCCCGTCGTAGCCTTAGGGGAGAGAACAAGGTGTTCTCAGTCCCGCTCGTTAGGAAGTGGCGTGGAGGTCGTGCCTTGTGGAATATGGCAGATGTCAGCTCCTAGAGCGCTTTTCACTTCCTAACGAACAATCGGCAGTATAACATTTTATCTAATTATGTCAAGTAGTTTTATAACAAGACATAACTTTCTAAACAAATAACAGGTTAAAATGAGAAAAATATAGTGTCAGTACTTGATAAAATTCTAGTAATGAATTACAATATATCCATACAAAAATACACATATGAACCCACTCCTGCACCAACTTGGCCTCAGCGATAAAGAGGCAGCAGCCTACCTGACCCTCCTTGAGCTTGGCAGCGCTTCTGTCCAGCAATTGGCAGATGCCACCGGCATTAAGCGCGTCACCATGTACGTGGTTTTGGAGCGTTTGGAAAAGCTGAACCTGGTAAAGGCACTTGGTGAAGGGAAGCGGGCCACCTTCCGCGCAGCGCATCCTGGCGAACTGGAACGTCTTGTGGACGGCCAGATTGCTGAGTTGGAAGCACACCGCGCAGACCTTAAGAGCCAGCTTGCCAACCTGGAAGCGCTCTACAATTACCGTTCTGACAAGCCAACCGTCCGTTATTTCGAAGGCAAAGACGGCCTCATTGAGTTGGACAAGTATGGCGAGGAGCAGCTGGAGCCTGGTACGGTCATGTATTCCATTACCCCGCACGATATTATCCAAAAAAACTTCCCCGCACGGAGGAAGGACAGTGTGAACTACCGGGTACAGAAGGGTATCCGTTCCCAGGTGGTGTATGTGAGTGAGAACCAGATCCCAGAAGCCATCAATAAGACACAGCTGCGCGATGCCATTGGGTTTAAGCCTGATGAGCTGGACATTAAGGGTACGCTTACCCTCTTCTCCGGCTGGGGCGTAAAGTTCTTTAACTACGCCAACGGCAACTTCTTTGGCGTACTTATCCAGAGCCCAGAGCTTGCCGACTCTTTGGTAAAGATGTTCGAACTGGCGTGGGATGGTGCCAAGGCACGGAAACAAAAGTAAAAGAAAAGGCCCCCTCCGTTGAGGGGGCCGGGTTCCAGCCAATAGGCTAGGTGGGTGAATGACCGCGTAGTTTACGCAGTGTCCGGTACTAACAGACGATCGAGGCGGCGGCATGCCGTCTTGCTGTCCAAATAACCGAACCTATGTTTTACCATCCCATTGTTGGGACCTCCATTGCACACTCTCTTGGGGTATATCCGCCGGCGCAGTGAGTTTTGACAGCCTCACTGCGCTTTTGGAAGGCCCTAATGGCCCATAAGTTCACCTCCTTTTTGCGTGCAGGATGATTTATACAGCAAAGTACGCCTTTTGTCAATCCTGTAGCCTTTAAATGTAAGTTTTCCCCGTACGCCGCACCTGCTTTCCTGGTGTATAGTTAATGCATGCAGGAAGCCTTCCGACACCACTTACAAAAAGTGAATGAACTTGCCGCGCGCGAGCTAGATGCAACTGATCCCGATGAAAAGGAAGTTGTAGAGGAGGATGTAGACCGTGCGCTGGCTGAACATGCGCTGGCACGCATAGCTGACTTGGACAGTCAGTACGATATTTTTGAGATCCAAAAAGAAAAACAAGAGATCATGCGCCAGATGCGCGCAGCCCTCCATGACGTGGACAACCCCGACGTTGGTCCTTATGAAACGGCACGGGACGCAATCACGGTTGTCTATAACGAGGACAACGACTGTTACGCCGTTAAAACGCCTAAAGGCGAGGAGTTGCTAACTGAGGGAGAGATACTCGCCAACATGGAATGGGGCTTTCGCTACGCCCTCGGCAGCGACGCGCCCCGCTCTATCCGGAAGCGGTACATTATTGAGGACAGCAAGCAGCAGCTTAGGCAGTGCTTGGACCAGCAGATCCACCTGGACGAACAGAGTAGCGCCCGGGTAGACAGGCTGAAGAAGAAGGCATACCGGAACCTCATGGAGGACCGGGAGAAAAGCCAGGAGCCGCCGGGTGTTATCGCCGAGAAAGTCATTGCCACCTTCTTTAACCGTTTGCAGCATGACTCAAAACTGAAGTTTTCTTTTGAGCAGGGCGACATCTACCAGGACGTCACCCAGAAAATAGACTTCATCATTAAGAAGAATGCCCACATCCGTGGGGTACATACTGAAGAAGAAGTTGACGATACTTTGCCAATGGCAAGCGGCATCCAGTTTACCCTGAAGCAGGATGCTGATGATTTGAGTCACAAACAGGGGCAGATTGATTACTCGCTCCGCGAAGGGGGCGCAAAGAATGAGGTGAGCGACATTATGTTGGTCAGTTTGTCACCCAAAGCGCAAAAGGGCCTCTTTAATGCATACAATCAATTCAAAGAGCAGAAGACACACTCCGTCGACCGGTTCATCCCTAAGCATATCCAAGAAGAGCTGTTTACCCATTTGCTCAAAGGCATCTTTTCACCCCAGCAAATTGCGGAGCAGTGGCAGGCTATTAACGCAAAGACGCCTTCCAAGGCCGTAGAGGAGCCCGTCGCTGTTCCGGAAGAAGTTGCGCCTGAACCGGTGCCGACAGAAGAGGTAGAGGCGATTCCAGAAACCTTTGAACAGGCTGCCGCCTACTTGCGTCAGAAGAACCTGGGGCTTATGGAGCAGAATGCTCGGGAACAAGGGTTATATTTTCACGACAAGGGGCATGCGCTTGATGTGGAGCGTCGTGCTACCGCTATCATCCGTGCCGTATATGGCGCAGAAAAGGGCGACAAGCAGGCAATGAACAAGGACCTTGCCCTTGCCTCACTCATTGCCGCCGTCCATGACAAGGACCAGGTGTTTTCTGAGGTGGAAGAAGGCAGGGGACGCCACCGTGCACCGGGTGTGAGCGAGCTGAAGACGATGCGTTCCTTTATTGGGCAGATGACCGAGGTTAACCAAGAGGCAGGCAAGGAGCTGATTAGCGGCGATGACGAGGACATTGTGACTGACGCCATGGAGTGTACTATCGTGAGCTACAACAAAGAGGAGGGCGTACACCAAAAACACCTTACTCCAGAGACCGGCCTGGTTCCTCGCGCGATTGCCTTGGCAGACCTGGGAGGATTAGGCATGGAGGGCCCGTACTCGTTCTTTGAAGGGGGGAGCAAGCTTTTCTTGGAGCACAACCCAGATATCTTTAGGAAGATTTGGAATACCAAGGAGAAAATGTACAACCTGCATGGGTTGGATGAGAGGCAAGAAGAGGATATAGTAGCTCGCCTCCGCCAATTCATAGACTCCCAAGAGAATTTTGCCGTAACGCGGTTTGCCCGCTTTGAAACCGAGCTCGAAGGCCTTTCCCCAGAGGCAAAACGCGCCGTAAAGGAGCTCTTCAAGGGTTTTGAGGATGCGGTGGAAGAGGTGAAATACGTAGCCGAAGAGCAGCGGGGCATGGGTCTGAGTGAACTCTTGGAGGCCTTTAATTTTGCAGAGTACTTACCAGCGTACCAAAGCGCGCTGTAGACTTGTGTGTTTGCTTGAAAACGAGGTGGAGCGAGCGTAGGCTGGCGGTGTTATCAGCTAACAGGGAGGTTACGTATGAGTATGCCTGAAGAGCTTCAGAACAGTAATCGCCAGTTCCTGGTTGCGGCGGACGAGAAGTACAAGCGCATGGAGCAAAAGGCCAAAGAGGCCAGCCGCAAGGCGGCAAACCAGCCGGTGGCCAAGGAGATCGGGGACAATAATACCAATCAGTACCGCAAGACGGGTAATAGTATTTAACCAAAAGGCGGGACTCCGGTCCCGCCTTTTTCTCGTACCATGGCCTACTCTTCCGTGCAGGACGCGTTTGGTATAGTATCCATCTAATGGGAAAAGAGCTGCGTCTGTCTCTGAACACAGAACATCTCTATCAGCGGGTCCTTGAGCACACCCATGATTTGGTTGTGCTCACGGATATCCGTGGTAGGGTTTTGTATGCCTCTCCTTCACATGAGCGGTTCCTAGGCTATAAGCCAGAGGAGCTGGTGGGTACCAACGGTATTAAAATGTTCCATCCAGAAGACCAGGGTCGCATGACCCTGTATTTGGCAAAGTGCCTTACCAGCTCCAAGCCCATTTCGGCGATGGGGCGGGTACGGCATAAGGACGGCCACTATGTCACTGTCGAAGGTATCGGTTCACTTATTCGGGAAAAGAGCGGCCTGCCAGGCATGGTGTTGGTCACTTCGCGCGATATAACTGAGCGAATTGGGCAAGAAGAGGAGCTGCGGGAAAGCAAGCAGAAGTTCCGCATTGTTGTTGAGTATTCCAACGACCTTGTTGTCCTGACCAACCCAGACGGGACGTTTGTGTATGCTTCGCCTTCCTGGGAGCGCGTCGCGGGGTATGACCCCGAAGACCTACTGGGGGTGGACGCCTTCAGCCTCATCCATCCTGAAGACCATGAAACGGCCCGCAAGGCTATGACCCAGGGGTTGGTGACGGGAAGTCAGTCCCCAGTGCAGCTCCGCCTCCGCCATAAGGAGGGGAATTGGCTTACCGTACAGGGAGTAGCATCGGTTATACCTGATGAGAACGGGGAACCCTCGATGTTCGTGGCATCATGCCAAGACATTACGGAACTCAAAGAAATTGAAGAGAACCTCCGGAAAAGCGAAGAGAGCTTCCGGCTTTTGGCAGAAGCATTGCCGCAGCTGGTGTGGACCGCAGACCCGCAGGGCGTATTTACGTACTGCAACATCCGCTGGCGGGACTACGCCGGCTCATCTCTGGAAAAGACCCAGGAGAAAGGCCGGGAAGATGCGGTGCACCCAGATGACTGGGAGCGCAGCCGTATTTTGTGGAAGCGTTCTTTGGAAAGCGGCACGCCGTATGAGATTACCTACCGTTTGAAGCGGGCTAAGGACCAAATGTACCGGTGGTTCTTAGGGCGGGCCGTACCTGTGTTTAACGAGAAAAAAGAAATTACAACTTGGATTGGTACGTGCACTGATATCCACGATGCTAAGACGGCAGAGGAGGAGATGCGGCACCAGGCCCTGCACGACAGCCTGACGGGCCTCCCAAACCGCGACCTTTTGGAAGACCGCCTACAACAGGCGCTAAACCGCTCAAAGGTTACCAAGAAGCCGGGCGCACTTATCTTCTTAGATTTGGACCGGTTCAAGATTATTAATGACTCCTTGGGTCACCATGCAGGGGATGCCCTTCTCAGCGAAGTTGGCCGCCGCCTGGCCAAGCATGTGCGTCCGATTGATACCGTTGCCCGCTTTGGTGGTGACGAGTTCCTCATCCTCTTGCCAGAGGTAAAAGGCCAGGATGAAGCCGTGAAGATCATCAAGGAGATTTTCACTTCCTTCAAGGAATCCTTCCGCATGGGTAGGCGGCAGGTACACCTGAACACCAGTGTGGGGCTTGTCCTCTTCCCTCAGGATGGGAAAGACACGGCCACCCTGCTTAAGAATGCCGATAACGCCCTCTACCAAGCCAAGGAATCGGGCAGGAGCACGTACAAGGCATACAACGCCTCCATGCATACCCGTGCCATGCAAAAGCTGACCATCCAGTCCGAGCTGCGCAAGGCAATTAAGAACCACGAGCTCTGCCTCTACTTCCAACCTATTGTGGACCTAAACACCCAAGAGGTGGTCAAGGCCGAGGCCTTGGTGCGCTGGAACCATCCTACCCGCGGCTTTGTCCTGCCAAACGAGTTCATTCCGGTGGCAGAAGAGGGCGGGCTGATTGTGGAGATTGGTGAGTGGGCCATTGAGCAATCTTTGCTTCAGGTGAAA
>DATHWI010000119.1 GCA_035460805.1 Verrucomicrobiia bacterium
CCTTTTTTGGAACCCGACCAGGAAATGGCACTTGTCTCTACTTCCGAGGTTGGGAAGTGATAAATGGAGGCCAGCTCTTCCGTATTGAAAATACTCCCCGAGTCTTCAAACTCACGGTTCACAAACTGCTGCCACGCAGGAAAGTCATTTATTTTGATATTGCCCGCAGCAAAGCCATTCAAAGAAATGGTATTGAATTGCTTTAATGCAGCCAAAACCGCCTGTACCCTGCCCCGGGCCATAGTTTCGTCTGTGCTGATGACGCAAAGGCGGAACACAGTTTCAAAGCCAAGCTTCTGCACCTTGCTCTCAATGCCTTTGATTGCCGCCTCTTGCGGCGAAGTAAGCTTAGGGGCCTCTTTGGCCTTAGGGTCTTCCACGCCAGTCCCCGGGATTGCCGCTTCTTTGGCTACACGAGAAACAAACCGGGTTGCCTTCCCTACGGCCTGAAAAAGCGGGCCGCCTGTTGGAGCCTTCTTTTCAGGGTCTTTCCCCTCACGCAAAGCTTGGACGTACTTTGTCCCCTTTTCCTGCCAACTGTCCCCTACTGGCTGGACAACTAACTGAAGCCAGATGCGCTCCTTCTCTTCCAGGTTAGCCATAACGGCTGTGATACCTGCCAACGGGTCAATGTCGATGGTTGGGTATGTCTTGATTGGGTACACCTCATTCCGGGTCAACTGAATAGCTGCCGAGGCGACGGTGAGCCCCTCAAGGTCCGCCTGACTGGTGTAGTCCGGCACCTGGCGGATTTCCAAGTCAGGGTACTGGGCGTACAACTGGCTCTCAATGAATTCCCGTAAGTGGATCGGGCAAAATACGTAAAAGATAATGGACTCCCGCTCGGCCACAATCTCTAAGCTCACGTATTCTTGAACCTGTGGGTCATTGCGATAAATACCGTGCAATGCCGAAAAGAACTGCTCGATGGAAGCAGGTGTCTTATCGTTTCCCTTAGGGATTTGGATAGCAAGTACCACAAACGTCTGCGACGCTAGCCAATCTGCACGTCGCTTAAGGTCTGTGCCTTGGCGCCAAAGGAGCATGGAGGGTTGCTTAGAGAACGTTGTCGAGAACTGCCCACTTGGCCTGACGGTCCGCTGGAATCATTGCCATTACGCGACCACCTGGCTCAAGGCTGTAGAGTGAAATGTAATATGTCACACATGCAGTAAGTACATTATACGAGTTTCCGTCGTCTGCATCGATAACGTAGTGACTTCCTTCCAAACGAAGGGTTCCTGGAACGGTTGTCCGCTCAACAGGGCCAAGCTGCTTGTACACATATTTACCATCGCGGGTAATGTAGAGCTTGAGCGGGTCACCCTCTACCAATTTACTCTTGCTGGCATAGTTTGGTGGGACTTGATAAGTCTTACCTTCTGCATCCACCATCTTTTCACCATCAAACGTGCCGTCTATGCCGGCATCGTGGCCGTGAGACATAAAGCCTACCGGCGCACTTGCTACACGCAAGGCATGGTCTACACGCGGAGGCATAGTGCCACTTACCAGCTGCTTAACAGCCTTGAGGTCGTTCTCGATGTTATCCAAGAGGCGCTTGATGCGCTCCAGGTCAATTCCTCCCACGTTCTCACCTGCAACAAATTCATCGGCAGTATCGTACCCGTGGTCTGCCACTGTTGCGTCTTCATCGGTACGGGCAGCAGGCTCTTCTGCAGGAATTTCCGGTACTTCTGGGAGCTCTTCTACGCTCTCAGGAACTTCCAATACTACATCCTCTGTCTTTTCTACCTTATCGGCAGAAGCTGTCTTCTTTGCCATATTAAAATGTGTTTAAACTTGCGCTGCTGTGGGTGATGGTACCACAACTTGAGCCCGTTGGCGAATGATCTGCTCCACTTCGGCGCGGTCTTTTCCGTACACGGTACGGGAGCGCTGGCGGACTTCCGCCGCTATCTGGGCATCGTCAAGCGGATCTGGCGGATAGGACAAAACATTGAAAGGAACAGTTGGCGCACCGTCGATAAGGGTACGTACGTAGAAACTAAATTTCTCACTGGAAACTAAGTCGTCCACGGAAACGGGAGCCAATTCTTTTTGCAGGAATTCAGCGTCACCAACACCGATGCGCCAGGCAACCATCGTCCCTACGTTACCCATGACAGCACCCTTCGTTTCATCATCAAGCTGCTCAATGTACTGGTGAGTAATATTGAGGGAAAGGCGGTACTTACGCGCCTCAGACAGAATGGTGGCAAAGGTTTTGGAGGTAAAGTTTTGGAACTCATCCACGTAAAGGAAGAATGGGATGCGCTGCTCTTCTGGGACATTCTGGCGGGAAAAGGCAGCAATCTGGATTTTACCCGAGATGATCATACCTAAGAGCTTGGCGTTCATCTCACCCAGAAGACCTTTAGGAAGGGAAACTAGTACAATCTTTCCTTCATCCATGGCCTTACGGAAATTGAACGAACTCTCCTGCTGGCCAATCATTGGCCGCATAATATCGTTGCTCGTAAACTGTGTCAGCTTGGAGGTGATATAGGGAACCATGTTCGCCAGGGCTGCCTCTCCCCCGGCCTTCTCGGCTTCCTTGGTCCAGAAGTCTATTACCACCTGGTTAGTAGATTTAGACAGTTTGTAGTTGCGGAAGTCAGGGTCTGCCAGTACACGGGAGATTTCCATCAGCGTACTGCCGCTAGCCGGGTCATCCATAATGAGCAACATGGCGTTCCGCATGTACTGCTCAAAGATAGGCCCACCAGTAGACTTGAGGTCGTAGAGCTTATCGAAGATGGAGATCATTTCATTGATAACCATCGTCTTTTGCTCTGGGTACTGCGCATCGTACTCAAGTAGGTTCAAAGCAAGTGGACGTCCAGTATCAGCAGGGTCAATAAGGATGACATCGTCTATGCGCTCCTTAGGGATGTGCTTCAAGATCCACTCAATGGCATCACCGTTAGGGTCCAAGTAGCAGACACCGTACCCGTTGCGGATGTCTTGCAAAACCATGTTTTGGAAAAGGACCGTCTTACCAACACCGGTCTTACCGATCATGTACAGGTGCCGCATGCGGTCGGGGTACTGGATATATACCGGCTGGGCATCACCACGGAAGTTGCTATATCCCAAGGCCACGCCACTCTTAGGCAGATTAACTGGAGGGGCAAGCTTACGCGCACCAAGCCAGTGAATGTTAGGCGTACTCAAAGGGTTGCAAGGCAAGTGGAACACGCTGCTCAGTTCCTCAGTGGAAAGGTAGAGGAGTGGCTGCCTGCTACTCATGGAACGGAAAATATAATCGGTAATGAGACCCCTATCCCCTACAGAAGCCGCCTTGAACCCATTGGACTCTGGGGCATTAAACTGACTGAAAGACGATAGCATGGTCTGCACCTGCGCCTTGGCCTCAGCTTCACTCTCTGCACGCGCTACAATGCGGATTTGAGTGGCAAGCATTACCTTACTCCCCTTTTCCACTAGAAGCTTTGATTGCTGCTCCTGAAGGGCAGTGAGGCGGATGTTCTGCTTGGTGACATTGTGCGCCTCGTTTTCCCCGTCTTTCTTTTCCTTGCCAATAGCCGTGTCCCCCACTTCTTTGGCGAGTCCGCTTAACTTACCTCCAAAGCCTTCCCTCCCATGCTCAAACTTCTTGCCTTGCTGTACATTCTGCAAAGCGTGCTCAATCCGCTTGTACTGTTCCTTGGAAGCTGGCTGTACCACCACCTGGATAGCCGCCTTCCCGTTGCCGACTTTGGACAAAGTATTGGTAATGGCATTAAGCGGGTCATTTTCCAGTCCCTTATAGGTACGGACTGGGAAAATAAAGCTCTTCTGAAGGCCAACAGCGGCTGCCGAGCTCACGCCACCTGGCTCCAAAAAGATGTCGTAATCATTAGCCGGCTCAATGTGGGCGGCAGGAAATTGGGCGTGGATTTGGCGCTCCACCTGGATCATGTATTCTTCTGGTGCAAAGACGTAGAAGAAGATTTCCCCATGTTTGGCCACTATCTCAAATGCAAATGTAGGCTGACCTTCCCAAAAAGCTTTCTTCACCTTTGAAACAACGTGGTGCTGAACGGCCGTGAAAACCGGCTCCATGAGGGCGATGAGTTCTTTGGGATCGCGCTTCGCATGGTCATCATCTTCTTTCGCCTTAGGGAGCATGACGCTGATAGCGCGAAGGGAGAGGAGCGCCTTGCGGCGGGCGCGCTTCCTTTTTTGCATAAGGTAAAGAAGCCCTATGCCCAGGGCTACCGCTATAACACAGAACAGAACAAGCGGCATCCACGAAAGTGTGCCGCCGCTCTCAATAGGGGTATCGAATGCGTTTGGATCCATCTCCTTCTATTGTACGGTGCGAAGGAGGGTTGGCGCTAGTTACCGGAGTGCCTAAGCTTGGCCGCACTGGCAGCAAGCGCCTCGTATTGCGTCTCATCTTGGGGACCGTGGGCAGAAAGGACTGCATCCTCATCGAGGAGTGCAGCCACCTGCTGTGGGTTTTCTTCCCTTACATTGAGAAGCATCGCATCATCTGGCTGGTATACGGGCTGAGGAACCACTTTTATTTCCTCAGGGACAACAGGAGTGGCCACCACTTCTGGTGTCACTTCTGGTTGCGATGCTGCAGTTTTACTAGCCTCAACTACGTCAGTAGGCTGAAAGACCTCTTCGAAGACCGGTGGCGCGTCGGGTTGTGGAGTTGGTGGTGGCGGCTGTTGCTGCTGCAACTCCGCTGGGATACCAAATTCTGGCATGGTTACTTTGTCTTTGGCTCAATCATCTTCATGAGGGTCTCGGCAGCCTTCTTGGCATTTTCAAGGCGCGCCTTGTCAGTGCCCGAAAGTGCGCGTGAGGCCAAAAGGATATCCAATAAGAAGTGGACGTTGCCAATCCGCCAGTTCATTTGCTTAAAGTCATCCTTGGTAGCAGAAGCATCCTTCACGAGATCGAGGACTTTCCAGTCCATAATTTCATCCAAGGCAACCATGTCCGGCTTTGCATCAAACCGTACGTCACCCTTGATCGAAGCAATTGGTGCTGCGCAGTCCTTCTCAAGGGCAAGGAAGCGGATGTGATCACAGAAGGTACGGTCCCTCCCAGAGAGTACGTCGTCTTCTTTTACCATCTCCTGGAGTTCGGTGAGGTAACTCTTAATGTCGCCTGCCCTAGCCTGCTCTTCGGCACTCAGCTTCCCGCTGACTAGGCTATCGATCTTGTTTACCGCAATATCCAAGGCATCACGCAACTCGAGGATAAGCTCGGTTGGTTTCATGGCCGCATCACCAAAACCGAGCACCCTGTTGATTTGCTTAGGAAAGCCTTTCGGGGCCTTAATGCTCTCGCCATACATGAGCTTGTTGATTTCCTCAGGAGAGAGGGAACTCTTAACCAGCTTCTCAATGTTTTGCTCAATCTTCTTGGTCTTTTCAGGACTTACTGGCTTAACACTTTCAAAGCCCTCGGAGTTAAGCTTCACCAATTCATCATGCTTAACATTCTTCTTCGTCGCCCCGTCAGGAGAGGTAACCTGTACTTCATCCCTATCTGGGAAAAACCCTGAGATAGTCCATCCGTCATTGTCTTCGCCACCACCCGGCACAGTAACTTGGACGCCTTTTTCAAAGATTCCGGTTGGGTCAATGTCCTTCGGGCCCTCGGGCGTGGCAGGTGTGGATTCAGGTGAGGCACCAGAAGGCGCGTTGAAGTTCCGTACCTCGTGGCTGTCGTCGTGAAGAGCAGTCAGGCCATGCATGCCCCGTTCCTGCAAGTGCTTGGCACGGCGGTTAGGGCTCAAGGCATAGCTGGAAGCTTCGCCGGTCAGGAAACCTACGGCACCACCAATAAGGCCTGGAACAATGGAGCGGGTAAGGATCTCTTTGTTCACAGCGCCCTCAAAGTAACCATGTACGGCATGGAAACCTTCTTTGCCCCAATCCCCGTTCACATGGAACAGGTCAAGGTTCTGGACGCGGGCTGCCTCTTGGGCGGCCGGGCTTATATTGCCTGTGATGTCAGGGCCTGTAGCACCATCGAAGAACGTAAGGGTGTGAGCATGAGGATGCCCTGCGGACATGTGGATGCCCTTGGCCATATCCCCACCTGTAAGCTGCTGATGCCAATCGCCTCCCACATGTTTGATGAGGTGTGATTCACCTACACCATCGGTATTGAGGCGGATGCCATTGGCAAGCGCATCCCAGCGGCTGTAGGCATAGGAAGCACCCATACCACCGGCCATACCACCAAGTGCAGAAGCAACAGCTTCTACCTTACGCGCACTCTTGATCTTGTTGCGGTAGGCAGTTACGGCAGAAACCTCGTTGGCTAGCTGACCCTCGATAACTTGGTTCAGCATGCGGCCATACGCCTTGTCCAGGTCTTCCGGGGAAAGCTCTGCACCTTCGATGTTTTGCACACCACGTCGGGCTAGGTCGCGCATGGAAGCAATCTGGGCAGTCATGCCTTTAAAGGCAGCCTCAGCAGTGGAGTCACCTCCCTCTTTTCCTTTGCCAAAGATGGCACGGTCGCGTTTAAAGAACCCAGCCAGCATGCGGCCAAGCGTACTTCCCACCACGCCACCCGCAGAAGCAATTGCAACTGGGATAAGCGGCGGGGCAAAAAGGCTGGCAATAGCCAGGCCGGCAACGGTCAACGCACCTGCCCTTGCGGACTTAAGCGCATTGCTTACGGACGCTGGCATGCGATCCATGATGCTCTCCGGCATCTTTAGGAACTTCTGATTGTCGTAGGTGCCGGACTTAACCTTCAGCTCACGGGCTGCCTGTTGGAAGCTGGTGAAGCCATTCCGCTGCGCCCCAAGCTCTGCCAAAGCAGAGTTAAGGCCCATGTCGGTCAGGTTGGTAAGCAGGAATTTCTTTTGTTCAGTAGTAAGCTCGTGTCCTTCACGGGCGTGTTCTGCCAACTTGCGGCCGTAGAGGAAATCAATTGCGTCCTTTTCAGCACGTTCCTCGTTACGGTTCTCTGCGGTCTCAGCCGGGTCGTCTTCAAAGAGGCTTGGGCGGCGCGCAGGAGTGGCAGGAGAAGTGGGGGTTGGCTCTGGATCAACGGGAGCGGGCTCTACTACCTCCGGCACATGTGTGCCAGGCAGGATGTTTTCAACAGTAACCACGGCAATATCGTCTTCGCCGGGCAGTGGGTTGCCGTCACGATCCGCTGCAGAGTAGGTAAAGACCTTAATGAGGTAAGGCTGACCTGGGACTACAATTGTCTCTTCGTCTAGTTGGGCGCCAGGAAAATGCACATTGCCCGCATTGTGCGCGTCGGCATGTTTCCGGGCTTCCTCTATAGTTGGCTCTTGAACCATCTCATGAATGAGCGTCTCCATTTCTGGGAACTCATCCACCAGCCCCTCGGAAGGGGTGCCCGCCTCTGGGTTTACATAGCCCTCAGGAGCAGTAGGCACTACCTCCTCAGTAGTGGATGTTGCTGGACGGCTAGGTGAAGGCAATTCATCAAACCATTCACGGTCCCTAAAGCCTCCTGATCCACCTCCACGCATGGATTCCAGCTCTTCCAAACTTCTTCCAGCGTAGGCCGCCTTGAATTCTTCCAGATGATGTTCGTACGTACCTTCTTTAAAGCGGTTCTTCTCCTTCCGCTTAAAGATACGATCAAGAAAAGGCTTCGGCTGCTCTGGTAGGCGTTCCGAGGTTGGTGATGGGGTGTGGGGGCCGCGCTCAAAGAATCTCATGCGTGTGCTGGTGCGGCGTTTGGAGTAGTGGTGACTTGGAAGACCATAGCCAGTTCCATGCGGTACCGGATAGATTCCTCTACTACCATTTGTTCAATATCAAAGCCCTTTTGGGCAATAAAACGCATAAGGTCCTCACCGTGGAGGTTCTCGAAGTTCTCAATCTCACCTTCATGAAGGTCAGCCAGGATGGTGCCGTACACCCGGGCAAGAACTGTCTGCTCCATCTTCTGGAGGATGATATCTTTCTCCTCTTGAGTAAGGCTCTGCAAACCAAGGATGGAGAAGATATCCTCAGTTGCCAATTGGTTAGCGGAGATCGGAAGCGTTGACATGGAAACGCGCTATTAACTAGTAGTTCTATTGTAGAGCATGAAACGGATAAAGAAAAAGACCCTACTCTTTCGAGTAGGGTCAATTGGTTTGTAAGGTGGCCGGAGCCAGAGCTTACGGGGTTTTCTTCGGCGGCTTCTTCCGGGGTGTGGGAGGCTTCTTGCGAGCCGCCCCCCTGGCCTTGTTCAGGTCAGCCCAGTCGTCGTCGCCAGTGTCGAGAAGTCCGCGGACTTCCAGGGAACCGCCGTGTTTCGTGCGGTCCTTGAGTCGGAACTCGACAACACCTTTTCCGCCGTCGATGGATGGCGGATTCATGTCCCAGTTTTGGCCGGTGGGCCGGTTGATGATTGCGTACACCAGGGCCGCCAAAATGATGGCAATGCCGAGTGCGCCGAGCATGATAATCAGAGTGTCCATTCCTTTCTTCTCTTCCTTCCCGGGTTTTGGTGGCTCCGGAGTGCCTGTTTGAGTATTGGGGCCACCAGGGCCGCCTGCAGTACCTGCAGTGCCAGAACCTGTCGAACCTGTTCCGCCACTTGTGGTGGCGGTATCAGGGCTAGTAGTGCTCAAGCCCTCGCCAGCGGCGAGAGGTTTTACACCTTCCAGCTTCCTAACACGATCATCGATCTCGTTTGTTCGAGTATTTGACTCGTTAACGCGACCGTTGACCACGTCAATCCGACCGTTAGTGTCCGTGTCAGCCTGCCGCAATTCCTGGTTGATCAGTTTTTGGTCCGTATTGAACCTAATCTGCTCAACGTGAAATTGGTGCATCTTTTCGTTCCACTTCCGGAGGTTCGCAGCGTTTTTAGTGACGCTGTCCAACTCCGACCGTAGAGCGCTCATCTCCTTCTGCTCTTCCAGCCTAAGCTGGTTGATCTTCTGGTCGATGAGTGCCGGTGACACGTGCGCCATCGCGTGACGGCGCCGGCCTTTGTAGTGCTCGCGCACATCAGCCACAGCCTTTTCGGCCAACTGTCGAGCTTCTGCACGCGTCAGGGGTTTTTCACCCTGCGATGCAGGTGGGGGCGGGGTTCGGGTAGGCGGAGCCTGCAGGCCAGCTCCTCCTTGCGGAGTACCTGCTGGTTGCGCAGCTGCCTGCTTATCCCTCACTTCCACGTCCTCCCCTTGCTCGTCGTCGGCAAAGGCACAGACCGATAAGAACACTGCCGCCACGAGGGCGGTAATTTTCAGAAACTTCATTTTTGTTAAATTCCCTCCCCGCGGCGTTTGGTATGCGCGGTTATCAATGTGGCAGCATCCTACCACAAAACACCCGATTTGTCAATGGGTTAAGGCTCTGAGAGCTAGTATGAGAATACGCCTCGGAAGGTGTTGAGCTGACCTAAGTGGATGACCTTGCGGACATGTTCGGTCATGACTTGGAGTACTGCAATGTTGTGCAGCGTCAGGATACGGTACCCAAGCATTTCATGTTCACGCAGGTAGTGATTGAGCGTAGCCCTGGAGAATCCCTGCAAGTCTTCGGGTAGGCGGGTAGCAACAGGAACCAGTGGAGCGGCGTCAGTACGGAAGCCTGACAGGTTCATATTCCAGCGCTCAACCTTAAACTCCTGGTTTAACAGCTTCTCTGTATCGACATCCCAAAAAGCCCGCTGTGCCTCTAGAGAACCAGTTAACTGCCAGATGGTACCATGCCTAGCCAACCTGGAGGGAGATACGCAATCATACATATCCACACCACGAAGGGCGGCCTCAATAACGTCAATCGGCTCCCCTAGCCCCATGAAATAGCGGGGCTTGTGCCCAGGCAACTTACAGGTGATAGAAGAGGTGGCAGCCCACATGTCGTCCTTACTCTCCCCAACGGAGAGGCCACCAATCGCGTTCCCTGGCAAATCCAGGCTGGACACAAAGGCCGCTGATTCGGTGTGAAGCTTTGTATGGATACCACCCTGAACAATGCCAAAGAGGGCTTGTCTTTCCGTATCCCCTCGCTTCCACTGTTCAGCCGAGCGCTCTAGCCAACGATGGGTACGGTGCAACGCATCTTCCGCATCTGATTCTTCAGACAAACCATACACCGGCTGGTCAAAGGCCATCATAATGTCACTTCCCAGGTTCTGCTGGATAGCAATACTCTTTTCTGGAGTGAACAAATGGCTCGAACCATCTAGGTGTGACTTAAAAGTGATCCCCTCTTCAGAGACGGTACGCAGGGCTTTCTTTTCGTTCCCCTTCATTCCCCGCTCCCCTAAGGAAAAGACCTGGAAACCACCACTGTCTGTAAGGAGCGGCTTGTTCCACTGAGTAAAAGAGTGGAGACCGCCCACATCCCGGATAAGCTCGTCCCCCGGCCTAAGGTACAAGTGATAGGTGTTCCCTAGGATAATAGAAGAACCAATCCCCTCTAACTCTTGAGGAGAAACGCTTTTGACAGCTCCGTGAGTGCCCACTGGCATGAAAACCGGTGTCTCAATGGTGCCGCGAGGCGTTTCAAGGGTTCCGGTGCGCGCGGCACCGTCCGTAGCGGTAACGGTAAATGTGAAACTCATTTCTGATGCTTTTCCCAGGTTACACGCAGCCAACTGACACTTAGGGTGGACAGGAAAAAGCCCAGGGTAGGAATGAGCGCCTGGAGGTAAGGCCGGGAAACATCGATAGACCACATAAAGAGGGTCATGACGAGGTAGGTGAGGAAAACTACGGCCGCACGGCGAAGCAAGCTGGTTTCCCAGCGCTTATCCAGCTCTACGCGGCTGTTCCGCTGTTCAATGGCACTGATTCTTTCTTCGAGAGATGACATTTTATTCCTTTCCAAAGTAGGCTTTTGCCTCGGCAAAAACCTCATCTAAATAACCCTTCTTCCCATCCCGATATGCCTGGTAGTCATCGGGAAACTCGGTACTGAGGCGTGCTTTAAGGCTGCCGTATTCTGTGGCTCTCTCCGGCTTTACCCGCAAGTAGTCACGCACCAAGAGAAACTGCTGAACATAGGGGTTGCTAGGTATGTGCACATGGACGTTGGAAAGCTTCCTATTTCCCTCCACTCGGGAAAACATGCGTGCACCAATACCAAACGGGTCACCAAAAGAGGTATACCCTGCAGCCTCAAAATCTGGGATGTGTTTGTCGGAGACCTCAAGGTTGTCCACTAGTACCAGGATGTCTATCTGTGGTTTGGCCTGCATCTCCGGCACCGAAGTGCTCCCTACATGGTGGATTGCCCGGGCATGCTCACCAAAGATACCCCGCACCACTTCTGCTTCTTCTTGGAACAGCAATGGCCACGCAGGATTGTAGGGCTCGATGGAGTATTCGCGCTTGGTAATCATATGAGTACCTGCACGATAACAAAAAAACCGCCCTTCTTATAGGTGAAAGGCGGTGGAAACGATCCAGCGGGGGTCATCTGGTCCCCTGACCATGAGATGAAGCTCCTTGCAGGCAAACTCATCGGTCCAATCTATTTGGTGGGCAGCGTCCCAAATGGGCTCTGCTTTTTCCGGTGACATACCTGAAGCCAGGGTAATGTGCGGCTCTGGGACATGGGCGAACTTTGCAACATCGACCCCTGCCACCCTCTCGATTTCTGTGCGCAAGGCTTGGTGCAGATCGGCAAAACCACTGCTCCGCTCAATGGGAAGGTGGATGACCTGCTTGTCATCGAACTGTCCCACCTCTCGGCATTGGATGATGAAAGGCCGCACAGAGCTTAGAGCACCGGCGATCGCCCCGGTTAGCTCCCGTAAGCCTACCCCCTCCGGGAGACTGCGCGGAACGATAATGGTAATGTGCGGCTCAGACTTTGACTGCACTTCCCACTCCTTACTAAACGTCGAGACTTTCTCTTTCAGCCGTACTGGCAATGGGATACAAACATAAAAACGCATGACGCCTCCTCTGTGTGTTCATTAATACGGAAAAGCCATGGGGTGTCTACTCAACAAAAAAGACCCCTTTCGGGGTCTTTTTTAGTCAAAGCGAGTTCCGTGGTTGCGAGCAACCTACCGAGCAAGCCAAAGCGAACACGTAGTCTTGAGCGGTCTACCGATGCAAACCGAAGCGAGTTCTGTGGTTGTGAGCGACCTCAGCCGCAGCTACATTTTTGTAGCGAGGATGGAAAGTCGACTCGCAACCACGGAAGGAGCGCTTATTTTACTTCTACAGTTGCGCCACCAGCCTTAAGCTTTTCAACCGCAGCATCAGCTTCTTCCTTCTTAACGTTCTCAAGAACGTTCTTAGGAGCGCCGTCTACGAGATCCTTAGCTTCTTTAAGGCCTAGGTCTGGGCGAACTTCACGGACAGCCTTAATGGCGCCGATCTTGTTTGCACCACCGTCAGTAAGAACAACAGTGAAAGAGGTCTTCTCTTCAACTGGTTCAGCGTCAGCAGCACCAGCAGCTGGCATAGCGCCCATCATCATAGGGGCTGCAGCGGAAACACCAAACTTCTCTTCAAGTTCCTTAACGAGCTCAGATAGCTCAAGAACTGATAGGGTCTCAATCTGCTCAATGAGCTTTGCGTACTTAGAGTCTGCCATAGCAGTATGTGTGTGTTATTAGGCGGCTTGTTTGGAGTCGCGGATAGCGCCAAGAACATTGACGATACTGCGGACATTGCCAGCAAGCACATTGACGAAGCCAGATACAGGTGCGTTGATGGTTCCAACCAACTGAGCAAGGAGTTGCTCGCGGCTTGGAAGCTTGGCGTACGCGTTGACTTGCGCCGGAGTTAGATAGACACCACCGGCGATTCCGCCGAGGATGTTAAGCGCCTCAACCTCTTTCTTAAACGCTGCAGCCTGCTTTGGAGCGGCTACGGCATCATCGTAGGAGTAGATGAGGGCCAAAGGCTGATCAAGCAGTTCTTCAGGGACCTCAAGCTTGAGCTCGGTGAGCGCACGTTTGAGGAGGCTGTTTTTAGCCACCTGAAGCTGAAGACCGTGCTCGAACAGGGTGTCGCGCATCATCTCAACCTCATTCACCTTAATCCCAATGGTGCTCACGAAGACCACAGACTGGGAACGGTTCATGCGGTCGGAAAACGCGGCGAGCAACTGCTCTTTTTGGACGCGTGTCTTTGGCATATATGTTGATAAGGTCTATCAGGTGTTTTAGGCGGATGAAGTGCAAGGAAGAACCGAGGACTGGAGCGAGCTGTACTTGCGGTACAGTGAGCGAAGACCGGAGGTCCTGACGAAGCAATTCGCCGGATAAAATGCCTGACTTATAAAAAATTCGTCTAGTACTAGACGAAGGAACACGCCACTCCAAGGAGTTCTGTGTGCCTCGGCAGGACTTACGGGTGTGCCTACTGTCTTTGGTACTTACAGGGATACTACCAGATTTATTGGGAAAAGAAAAGAGGGCCCCCGCACCGAGGCCCCCTGGGTATGCTGCCACTCTACGGAGTGGTTTCCTACGCGGCACGTGCAAGCTGAATGGTTCTCCTCACCCGCTGCTTTGTGCCACATCAAAGTACCAGTATTTAGCGAATTGTCAATAGAAAAAGGGCCACACAACGTGTGACCCTTTTTTCAGTGGGCAGGTTTACTTGCCGAACTGGACCTTAATGCCAGGACCCATGGTTGGGGCAAGGCTCACGGTTACTACCTTTGCGCTGCCCAAGGCAGCCTCAATGGTACGGAAGTTCTCAACCAACTGCTCGTCCTTGAAGGAAAGACGGCCAATGGAGAGGTGGATTACACCGGTCTTATCGGCACGGTATTCCACACGCCCGCCGCTAATCTCGTTCTTCACCTTCTCGATATCGTCAGTAACGGTACCGGCCTTAGGTGATGGCATGAGACCCTTAGGTCCCAATACCTTGGCGAACTTGGCAAGCTTTGGCATCTGAGCAGGCGTAGCAAGGAGAACGTCAAAGTCCAACTTACCAGCGGCAATAGCCTCGATTGTAGCGTCGTCGGCTACAGCAACCTTCTTGGTCTTACCAGTTCCGTGAGGAAGGACAACGGTACCGCGGACGGCATCACCCTTAACCTTGATGTGAGCCTCTACGGCGCCATCAAACTTGGAGAAGGAAAGCTCTTTGACAAGGGCAACACCCTCTTCGAGTGAGTACACCTTGTTTTTTTCAGCCTTGCTCACTACAGCACGGTACTTTTTACCGCGAAGACGGAGTGGGTCAAGCTTTTTAACAGCAACTGGTTCAGCAGTCTTACCCTTTGCAACGCGTTCAGCGGCAGCCCGCTTGGCCTTTTCGGAAGTGCTCTCGCGGCCCTTCTTCTTGGCAGGTGCTTCTTCGGCGGCATCTACCGCTTCTACAAGCTCAACCTCTTCCTCATCCATTTCAACGTCAGCTTCTACGGCTGCGGTAGCATCCATAGCAGTTTCAGTGTCGGTATTGATAGCAGACTCTTCAGCAGAGACTACTTCACCAGTTCCGGTGATTTCCTCAAACACCATGTCAGAAGCAGTGTTCTCTTCGAGATTCTGCTCAAGCGGGTCATGGAGCTCACTTGGGTCAAGGGCGTCCTTGTTCATAGGTCTTTCTGTGGTACAAGCGCCGATTTTCGGCTCCCACGGTTAAGAAGAATAGAGTTGTTATGCGTGGATTGTCTCTGTTGCCAGAGTTCCGTGCTCAAGCCAAGCTACCAGATTAGGCACTACCTTGTCAATCAGCTTCTCCGCCTGTTTGCGGTCATGGGCGGGAAGGGCGGAAAGCACGTAGTGATCCAGTGCAGGTTGGTGAATTTTCTCCTCTTGGCGCTGGCCGTAGAGCCCGACACCTATCTTCACCCGCCAGAAAACATCTGGGTCCACATGCTCGAGAATGGAACGGAGCCCATTATGCCCACTGTCTCCTCCCGACTGACGGACACGGGCGCTTCCTGGCTGCACATATACGTCGTCCAGAACAACGGCCATGTCCTTTGGGTCAATCTGAAAGTACTCAAGAACCTGCCGCACCGGCTGGCCGGACAGGTTCATGAACTTTTGCGGTTTGAACAAGAGGATTTTCTCCCCATTACTCACACCCTCGGCAAGCAAACCACCCTTGAATTCCTTCCACATACCCCATCCGAGGTAGCTCGCAACAGCATCTACTGCCCAGAAGCCCGCATTGTGACGGGTCTTCTCGTACTCCGCCCCTGGATTTCCCAACCCAACGAGAATACGCATAGAAGTTCCTTCCCTTACTTACATAAGTCCGGCTGGCAAGTTCAAGTCTCCCGCAATCTTCTTCATTTGCTCAGTTGCAACGGCTTGGGCCTTGGAAATGGCTTGGCCTGTCACATTCATGATAGCCTTTTCCAACTCACGCCCCTTGCCTGGCACTAGCCAACTCTCGTCAATCTTGATATCCACCATGCGCTGCTCACCATTGAAGACTACGCTAATGGTTCCATCGCTAGAAGTTGCTTCAATTTCTGTTTCTTTGAGCTCCTTCTGCATGGCGCGCGCCTTTTTCACCATGTCGTAGGTGCCTTTGGCTTTGGAGAATGGGTTCTGACTCATAGGTGTTCTTAGTTAGTTGTAGCGTGAAGACGTTCCGCCTCAATGAAAGCCTTGAGGTTTCCATCGAGTACCGATTGGACGTTGGATGTTTCGCATTCAGTGCGATGGTCTTTAACCATTTGGTATGGCTGGAGAACATAGGACCGGATTTGATTCCCCCACGTACCCTCCCGAAACTCGCCCTTCAGCATAGCAAGTTCCTCGGCAGTTTTCAGCTCGGAAAGGCGGGCGAGCTTAGAAGCGAGGATTTTCATGGCCGTCGCCTTGTTTTGGTGCTGGGAACGCTCGTTTTGCACCGCCACCACAATACCTGTTGGCTTATGGGTAAGGCGGACTGCGGAATCTGTCGTGTTTACGTGCTGGCCCCCTGCCCCACCGGCCCTGTACACGTCTATCTGCAGGTCTTGCTCGTTAATGACCACATCCTGGGGCTTGTCCAAGTCTGGAATAACTTCCACAAGGGCAAAGCTGGTTTGGCGAAGGCTCTTGGCGTTGAAGGGAGATAACCGTACCAGACGATGCACACCAGCCTCATCTTTAAGGAGGCCATAGGCAAAGCGGCCCTTTACCTGAATGGCAACGGTTTTAATGCCAGCTTCTTCCCCCTCACTCCGGTCAATGATGGTGGCGGTCCAATTACGCTCAATGCCGAGGGTCCGGTCTTCGGGCGCCTCGGTCTTCCCCTGCTCTATATAGCGCAAGAACATGCGCTCTAGCATCTGGGCCCAATCCTGAGCATCCGTGCCTCCTGTGCCCGCGTGGATGGTTAAGAGAGCACCTTCTTGGTCACGCTCACCGGAGAGGAGCGCCTGTTGCTCCAGGGCGCGCAGGAGCTCTTCAATTTCGTTTGTTTCGCCCGTAAACGCTTCTAACCAACCAACCTCAGCTAAGTACATGTCCAATTCCTCAACCTTGGCGCGTATTTTGTCTAACTCGGCCAATTCAGATTGGATCTCTACTGCCCTGTCAGGGTTATCCCACAAGTCTGAGGCCGCCACCTCCGTTTTGAGTGCACGAAAACGCTCCTCTTTTTCAGGAAGCGATAGAGCCTCTTTCACGATGATTGCGCGGCTGCGATAGTTTTCCAGCTGGTCTTCAAATGTCATGTTTTTACCCTATCAGAAAAGGAGCCCCCGAGG